>NZ_JBEEVJ010000004.1:0-165583 GCF_040139785.1 Proteus genomosp. 6
CTGATGGATCCAACCCCTCCGCTGCTATAGTGCAGTCGGCTTCTGACGTTCAGTGCAGCCGTCTTCTGAAAACGACACCATGTGCAAACGATGTCAGAATAGAGTTAAATTTCCTATTGATTGACATATTCCGTCAAAGGTAATAGATTTCATCCTGACACTTTTGCCTTTGGAGGCATCTTGCAAGGTCAACGCATCGGCTATGTCCGCGTCAGCAGCTTCGACCAGAACCCGGAACGGCAATTGGAGGGTGTTCAGGTGGCGCGGGTGTTCACCGACAAGGCTTCTGGCAAGGACACCCAGCGTCCCGAGCTGGAAAGGCTGCTGGCCTTCGTCCGCGAGGGCGACACCGTGGTGGTGCATAGCATGGACAGGCTGGCACGCAACCTTGATGACCTGCGCCGCATCGTCCAAGGGCTGACACAACGGGGCGTGCGCATGGAGTTCGTCAAAGAAGGGCTGAAGTTCACCGGCGAGGACTCACCGATGGCCAATCTGATGCTGTCGGTCATGGGAGCCTTCGCTGAGTTCGAGCGCGCCCTGATCCGCGAACGTCAGCGCGAGGGAATCGTGCTGGCCAAGCAGCGCGGTGCCTACCGGGGACGAAAGAAATCGCTGAACAGCGAACAAATTGCCGAGTTGAAACGGCGAGTTGCGGCAGGCGACCAAAAAACCTTGGTGGCCCGTGACTTCGGCATCAGCCGCGAAACCTTGTACCAGTACCTGCGGGAAGACTGACCATGCCACGCCGCTCAATCCTGTCCGCCACCGAGCGCGAAAGCCTGCTGGCACTGCCAGATGCCAAAGACGAACTGATACGGCACTACACGTTCAACGAAACCGACCTGTCGGTGATCCGTCAGCGTCGCGGCGCCGCGAATCGATTGGGCTTCGCTGTGCAGCTTTGCTACTTGCGATTCCCTGGCACCTTTTTGGGCGTCGATGAGCCTCCGTTTCCGCCCCTGTTGCGCATGGTGGCCGCGCAACTCAAGATGCCAGTGGAAAGTTGGAGCGAGTACGGCCAGCGCGAACAGACACGGCGGGAGCACTTGGTCGAGCTGCAAACGGTTTTTGGGTTCAAGCCCTTCACCATGAGCCACTATCGGCAAGCCGTGCATACATTGACCGAGCTGGCCTTGCAGACCGACAAAGGCATCGTGCTGGCGAGCGCACTTGTCGAGAATCTGCGGCGGCAGAGCATTATCCTGCCCGCCATGAATGCCATCGAGCGCGCAAGCGCCGAGGCCATCACCCGTGCCAACCGACGCATTTACGCGGCGCTGACCGATTCTTTGTTATCACCCCACCGTCAGCGCCTGGACGAACTTCTCAAGCGCAAGGACGGCAGTAAAGTGACGTGGCTGGCATGGCTGCGCCAGTCGCCTGCCAAACCGAACTCTCGCCACATGCTCGAACATATTGAGCGCCTGAAATCCTGGCAAGCACTTGATCTGCCCGCAGGCATCGAGCGGCAGGTTCACCAGAACCGCCTGCTCAAAATCGCTCGTGAAGGTGGCCAGATGACGCCTGCTGATCTGGCAAAGTTCGAGGTGCAACGACGCTATGCCACGCTGGTAGCGCTGGCCATCGAAGGCATGGCCACCGTCACCGATGAAATCATCGACCTTCACGATCGCATCATCGGCAAGCTGTTCAACGCGGCCAAGAACAAGCATCAGCAGCAGTTCCAGGCTTCCGGCAAGGCGATCAACGACAAGGTGCGGATGTATGGGCGCATCGGTCAAGCGTTGATTGAGGCCAAGCAAAGCGGCAGCGATCCGTTCGCCGCCATCGAGGCCGTTATGCCCTGGGACACCTTCGCCGCCAGCGTCACCGAAGCGCAAACATTGGCGCGGCCTGCCGACTTTGATTTCCTGCACCACATCGGTGAAAGCTATGCCACGCTACGCCGCTACGCGCCGCAGTTCCTGGGCGTGCTCAAATTGCGGGCTGCGCCCGCCGCCAAGGGTGTGCTCGATGCCATCGACATGCTGCGCGGCATGAACAGCGACAGCGCGCGCAAGGTGCCCGCCGATGCGCCAACCGCATTCATCAAGCCGCGCTGGGCAAAGCTGGTTCTGACCGACGACGGCATCGACCGGCGTTACTACGAGTTATGCGCCCTGTCGGAGCTGAAGAACGCGCTGCGCTCCGGTGATGTCTGGGTGCAGGGTTCTCGCCAGTTCAAGGACTTCGACGAATACCTGGTGCCGGTCGAGAAGTTCGCCACTTTGAAGCTGGCCAGCGAATTGCCGCTGGCAGTGGCCACCGACTGCGACCAATACCTGCATGACCGGTTGGAATTGTTGGAGGCGCAACTCGCCACAGTCAACCGCATGGCTGCGGCCAACGACTTACCGGATGCCATCATCACCACCGCGTCAGGCCTGAAGATCACGCCGCTGGACGCGGCAGTACCAGACGCCGCGCAAGCCATGATCGACCAGACAGCTATGCTGCTGCCGCACCTCAAAATCACCGAGTTGCTGATGGAGGTCGATGAATGGACGGGCTTCACCCGCCACTTCACACACCTGAAGACCAGCGACACGGCCAAGGACAAAACCTTGCTGTTGACGACGATCCTGGCCGACGCGATCAACCTGGGTCTGACCAAAATGGCCGAGTCCTGCCCTGGCACCACCTACGCCAAGCTGTCTTGGCTGCAAGCCTGGCACATCCGCGATGAAACCTATTCGACGGCGCTGGCCGAGCTGGTGAATGCGCAGTTTCGGCAACCCTTCGCCGGCAACTGGGGTGACGGCACCACGTCATCGTCGGACGGCCAGAACTTCAGAACCGGCAGCAAAGCAGAAAGCACTGGTCATATCAACCCGAAGTATGGAAGCAGTCCAGGACGGACTTTCTACACCCATATCTCCGACCAGTACGCGCCCTTCAGTGCCAAGGTGGTCAACGTGGGCATTCGTGATTCAACTTACGTGCTTGATGGCCTGCTGTACCACGAGTCGGACTTGCGCATCGAGGAACACTACACCGACACGGCAGGCTTCACCGATCACGTGTTTGGCTTGATGCATTTGCTGGGATTTCGCTTCGCGCCGCGTATCCGTGACTTGGGCGAAACCAAGCTATTCATCCCCAAGGGCGATGCCGCCTATGACGCGCTCAAGCCGATGATTAGCAGCGACAGGCTGAACATCAAGCAAATACGCGCCCATTGGGATGAAATTCTGCGGCTGGCCACCTCCATCAAGCAAGGCACGGTAACGGCTTCGCTGATGCTGCGCAAACTCGGCAGCTACCCGCGCCAGAACGGCTTGGCCGTGGCGTTGCGCGAGCTGGGGCGCATCGAGCGCACGCTGTTCATTTTGGATTGGCTGCAAAGCGTGGAGCTGCGCCGCCGCGTCCATGCGGGGCTGAATAAGGGCGAGGCGCGCAACGCGCTGGCCAGGGCGGTCTTCTTCTACCGATTGGGTGAAATCCGCGACCGCAGTTTTGAGCAGCAGCGCTACCGGGCCAGCGGCCTCAATCTGGTGACGGCGGCCATCGTGTTGTGGAACACGGTATATCTGGAGCGTGCCACCAGTGCTTTGCGTGGCAACGGCACGGCGCTGGACGACACATTGTTGCAATATCTGTCGCCGCTGGGGTGGGAGCACATCAACCTGACCGGCGATTACCTATGGCGCAGCAGCGCCAAGGTCGGTGCGGGGAAGTTTAGGCCATTGCGACCGCTGCCACCGGCTTAGCGTGCTTTATTTTCCGTTTTCTGAGACGACCCCACGTAATATTGAGTCTTTTCTTGAATTTCTAGCTCAACGTTTATAGATATTAATCTGTGATTTGTTGAGTAAGTGCCTTATGTTTTGCTTTAACAGGAAAGAGCACAATAAATAAAGTCACAAAACATGAGATCCCCGCGATCGCAATTGCATAAGCAAACCCCGAATTAAATGCCTCTGGTAATAGAGTGACAAATCCTTTGTCTAAACTATTTGTCGTATTTTCAGTCACCAAACTAACAATATCGGTATAACTTACAGATATTCCCAATGTCTGACTTTGGAGCACCATATAATGAATTGCTTGCTGCACCATCAAAGTGCCTAATAAAGCAATTCCCATTGTCATACCCGTTTGTCTTAATGCATTCATGGTTGCAGACGCCATACCAGAACGAGATGGTGACACACTTTTCATCACTAAAGCACCTATTGCGGGTGTTGCTAATCCCATTCCAGCACCTAATACAAACAGATAGCTTCCTGTTATTCCATAATGGCTATTTGTTGCTAATGTCGCTAATAAACAAGAAGAAATAGCGATTAATAAGAAACCACAGATCATAAGTTTTCTAACAGAGAAATAAGAAGATAACCGTCCAAAAGACATAGAAAATAGTGCCATTGCAATAAATTCTGGTGCCATTCTCCAACCCGCTTCTAATGCACTCCAACCTTGTGCTTTTTGCAAAAAGAATGCGATAAAAAATACATTACTGTATGTAGCAAAACCCAAGGTAAAAGAAGAAAGGTTATATTGAAAGAACGTGCGATCTTTAAATAAAGCCAGTGGTAATAAAGGACGCTCCACACGTTTTTCTATCATTAAGAAAAGGGCAAGGAATATAATCCCCGCAATCAGTGTTGATACTGTTCTATAATGTGACCAACCCACAGAGCCAGCTTCAATTAAACCATAAGTCAGTAATCCTAATCCCAACATACTGGTTAATTGGCCAAAAGGATCTAAAGCAACATTTTCAGGATCAGCACTCTCACTTAATCCATACCAACCTAATAAGACGGTAATAATGCCAATAGGAATATTAATAAGAAATATACTCGCCCAGCCACTCACATAAACTAAAAAACCGCCTAAAATAGGACCAATAATTAACGATAATGCACTGACTGAAGACCAAATACCGATAATGCGAACCCGTTCAATATCAATAGGAAAAGCATGAGTAATTAAAGACAATGCACCCGGAATAAGTGCAGCCGCGGCAATACCTTGAATAATACGTCCAAGAATTAATATTTCATGTTGCTGTGCAATCGCACAAATTACTGAACCTAACGTGAAAATAATCACGCCCCATAGCCATACCTTCTTTCGCCCAAAGCGATCGCTCAAAGGACCTGATGACAAAATACAGGCTGACAAACAAAGCGCATAAGTATCAACAATCCACTGCAAGGTTGCCATATCAGCATGCATATCATTTTGAATAGTTGGCAGAGCTACATTCACGATACTAATATCGAGAGTTGCCATAAAAGTACCTAAACAAATGGCACAGATAAGTGACAGTCGTTTTAAATAAGTCATAAGCTTTTATTGCCTTAATGATGAATAATAATGGCATAATAATACTCGACCGACCGTCGGTCAATTGATATTGATAATGAGTTTCATTTGTCATCATTGTGACTCGCTTTAATATAGAGTACTCTTTACAAGCGGCTTTGAGGGAGATAAGCAATGTCATTAGAAGAACAAATAACAGATAAACCAAGAACAAAACCCGCAGAGGTTCGTTTAGAAGAGTTAATGAATGCCGCAGAAGCGTTATTTCTTGATAAAGGTTTTGATGCCACAACCGTTAGCGATATTGTAAAAAAAGCAGGGGTAGCAAAAGGAACGTATTATCACTATTTTTCTGCCAAAACAGACATTCTTGATGCGCTCAGAACACGTTATATGGATTGGTATTTAAATAAAATAGATAACGCCATGGATGCCTGCTCACAACAAGATCATCGTGAGAAATTAAAACAGTGGTGTGAAATCAGCGTTATTGCTTATGTTGAGAAACAAGAATTACACGACATGCTTTTTCATCAAGTATTTCATCAAAGCAGCAATATTCATGAAAATAGAGCATTACAGCAAATTCAAACACTGTTAATTTCAGGTACAGAAAATAAAACTTGGCATGTTACACAACCGGAATTAACCAGTACATTGATTTATCATGGTATGCATGCTGCGGTTGATAATTTAGGTCATAGCGAAGAATATACCGCAAAAACATTAGGTAATATGCTATATCAGCAATTTACTCAATTGCTAAAATAAGCGTTAATGATATATCGTGACAATGTCACTTATTGAGAAGATAGTCCCAGAAAATCAGCTTACTGAAGGAATGACATGGTTACTTTCAGGATTAAATGTAGGCACAGCAATTGGTGCAACATTAACAGGGCAACTTATTGATTATTCTGGTGTTCAATCTGGCGTATGGGTTGCCATTGGCGCAAGTACTTTAGTGATGTTAATTGCATTTATTGGCTTTAAATGCATAAATAATCACAACAGTAAGATTTAAGCACAATCAATAATAATTAAAGCCTAAGAATATCAGCAAGATTAATGTTGATATCTTAGGCTTTTTTCGATCAGCGACTACGATTTAACAGCATTAAACAAAGGAAATAGCTACCACCTAAAATCGCTACTAAAGTTCCTGCGGCAATTTGTGCAGGATAAATCAATATTTGCCCAAGCCAATCAGCCCAAACCATTAAAGTCGCACCGATTAATCCCGAAAGAATTAATTGTGATTTTATTTTTTGAGCGCCAATTAATACCGCCATATGAGGAGCGACTAAGCCAATAAAGGCGATAGGGCCAACAGTTGACGTAACTAATGCACATAACAGAGAAACAATAATCAGTAAAATAATACTTGCTCGCGCTGTATGTAATCCTCGCGCTAAAGCAAAGTTTCGACCAATTGATATTAATGCCAACCATCGAGTGAGTAATAAAACAACGCCCACAATAAAGATGATAGCTAATGCAAAATAAATAGCTTGTTGCCCTGTTACACGATAAGTCGAGCCTGATAACCACAATAATATTTTATAGCTACTTAACGAACCTTTCGCTAAGAAAAACTGAATAAAAGCCTCTAAACTCGCGGTTAATGCAATACCCGTTAAGATTAAACTGGCAGGGGCATATTGGTGCCTTTTACCCAACACTAATAAGATAATCATAACAACGCCGCTTCCTAATAACGCAGTTCCCCATTGTGATGTTTGTAAAGTACTTCCCAGAATTAAGCTAGAAAATACCAAAGCGAAGGTTGCACCTGATGAAACACCTAAAATATCTGGGCTGGCTAACGGGTTATAAATTAAACGTTGTAAAATAACGCCAGCAATAGCCAGTGCAACACCAGCAAAGAGTGCTGTTAATAGACGAGGGAAACGCAAAGCCCATTGATAAACGGAAGGTATTTCCCATAACCATTGGCGCTCATTAATATGAATAAACAGGGTAAGCGCTAATCCAAGTATTAATAATGCCGTTATTCCTATGACCGTATAATTCGATATTTTTTTAGTTTGAGAAATAATTGAAATAGAAAGCTGATCTTGAGCTCGCATTTTCTTACGACTAAACCAAATTAATGCTGGCGCCCCAATAGCCGCTGCCGTAACACCACTAGGAATAACTGTATTGAGCCACTGACCAACCCATATCGCAAGACTATCGGTAATTAACAGCAAACATATTCCCATTAATCCACTTGCAATGAGTTCTTGGCTAGACGTTCTAGCTCCTAATGTTCTAACTATATTAGGTGCAAGTAATCCGATAAAACTAATTACACCAACAGCCGTAATAGAAACAGAAACTAACCAAGTACTTAATATAATGAAAAAGGCAAATGCAGGTAAAACAGAAAGCCCACGAGCCGCCGCACCTTCATGCCCTAAACGTAATAAAGTGAGAATACGAGGTGCAAAGATAAAAATAAGTAAAACAGGTGTTATTCGTGGTAATAACCAATAAACTTTATCCCAGCCATCTTGTGCTAAATCACCAGCTCCCCACATGAATATATTTTGAGCAAATTGTGAGTTTAATGTCACTAATGCCGTTGCAATAGCGCCTAATAAAATATTGACCACCATACCTGAAACAACTAAAGGTAAGCCGGTCATATTGCGAATACCTGCAATAATAATCACCAGAGAAAAGGCTAATAAAGCGCCAATTGTTGCAGCTACTGCACTGTAATCTGTAACCCAGCCAGTGAACCAAATATTAACGATCACTAAGGCTAGCCAAGCACCTGATGACGTTCCTAAGGTTAAAGGGGAAGTTAAATTATTTTGCGTTAATTGCTGCATTAAACTGCCAACAACACCAAATAACCCGCCAATAACAACGGTCATAGCTAAACGTGGTAATTGTGCGTGCAAGAAAAAAACATCAGCAAAAGGCATTGTTGTGGCTGAATTAGCCAATAAATACAATTGATGAGATAAAGAAAGAGAATTATCAATTTGTAAGTTGGTAATGCTTAATAAGATAATTACCAAAAAATAGAAAGTAAGTTGCTTAATTTTCATTACTAGGTGCCATATCTAATAAGCTTTCAGTAATGGCTTGCGCCATTAATGTCAATGATGTCATTCCTCCATAATTCCAGACAGGTTTGACTGAATGAAAATGCCCATTTTGTACAAATGGCATGGCTTTCCATAATACTGATTTTTGCAGTTTACTTTCATCAGGAAAAGGCAACATATAAAGGACATAACCATGTTTAATCTGTTGCAATACATTCATTCTTCGTTGATCAATACCCCAAGGTTGTGGCGGTAATGATATTGCCGATTTCAGCCCCAGCTTATTTATCACATATTCGGTTGTTGAATTTTCAGTATATAAAAAGATGGAGGTGAGCGTAGAAAAACGGATCACTTCTACTTCAGGTAATGTGATAAATGCCTGCTGTAACTTTGCTTTAAATTGCGCAAAAGTAGCGTCCATTTCAGCTAACTTTTGTTGTGCGAGAGCTTCTTTTCCCAAAAGCGAAGCAAGGGTATTAAAATGCGCTAGAGCGACTTGTGCCGCATTATCTTGGCGAGAAAAATTAGGTAAATAAACCACAGGAGCAATGGTTTCTAATACAGGTAATAAATCTTGTTGTGAGCTTGATGCTAAAATAAGGTCAGGTTTTAACGTCGCTATTTTTTCTAAATTAGGCTCTGCTCGCATACCAACTTCTTCAATAGAATTCGGTGCAATAGGGCGAGCAACCCATTGGTTATAACCTGCAATTTCAGTTGCCCCTACGGGGATAACTTCAAGTGTTAATATTTGTTCAAGTAAATCCCAGTCTAAAACAATAATACGTTGCGGTGTGTTAGAAGCCTTTTCATTATTATGTTGCGCCGCATTTACTGTGGGGGTAATTAAGAAAATTACTAAACAAAAGGACAGTAAATTAACTATTTTTTGTAATATTACACGCATACCACCGCCACTTTATGTTGTTGTGAGCCTTTATTATCAGGGTGTTCAATCAGCTTAATGGGTGTTTCATAAAGCGAGGAGAGTCGCTCATCATCAAAAAGTAACGAGGCTTCACCTTCAAACGCAATTTTCCCTTTTTTAAGTGCGATGATATGAGTGGCATAACGCAAGGCAAGGTTAAGATCATGCAAAATAACAATAATACCAACGTGCTGAGTTTGATTTAACTCACTCAACAATTCCATTAATTGGTATTGATGATGTATGTCTAATGCCGAGGTTGGTTCATCTAAGATCAAGATCGGTGATTGTTGAGCGAGTAACATTGCAACCCAAGCCCGTTGACGCTCACCACCTGATAAATCATCTGCAAGCGTGTCAGCGAAAGGAAGTACTCCCGCTTTTTCCATCGCCATTGTGATAATTTCATCATCTTTTTTATTCCAACGGCCGAATGTTCCACGCCAAGGAAAGCGTCCTAAACGCACTAATTCTCTGACAGTTAATCCAGCAGAAGCGGGAAGTTTTTGGGGAAGAAACGCGATTTGTTTAGCCAAATCACGAGGCTTATATTGTGAGATATTACGGTTATTTAGTGTGAGACATCCGCTATCAGGAATTTGCTGACCCGATAACAAACTGACGAGTGTCGATTTACCTGAGCCATTATGGCCAAGCACAATGGTTAATCCTGAATCTGAAATACGCAGTGAGGGTATTGATAAAATAGTGCGTCCACCGCGATCCATTTGAATATTTGAGAGTTCAAACATGGTCACTCATTTATAAAATCATATTCCACCTTTTATTGCATGGTTAACAATAAAAAGCGGAATAAAAAAGAAAATTACCAGCGATATTTAGCGTTTAATAAAACAGAACGAGATTGCCCGTAATAGCAGTAATAATCACAGCCAGAGAGATATTCTTTATCAAGAATATTGTTGATATTTAGCTGTAATTGCCACTGTTTATTGAAATTATAGGTTGCTGCCATATCCCATAATGTTGCACTTGGTACTGTTAAATCACTGCTCTTAGGATTATCTTTAGATTTACCTAAATAACGAACACCCGTTCCTAAAGTTAAATCTTGGGTTCCTGTTATTGGAATAGTGTAACTACCCCAAGCAGAAGCAGTATGTTTAGGAATTAAACCTGCTTGTTGTTTACCTCTATTACCCGTGTCATCGGTTTGCATATCGGTATAGGTGTAATTGGCTTTTAACGCTAAACGTTCCGTTAATTGCATTTCACTTGTTACCTCAATACCTTTTGAAGTCACTTTACCTGTTTGTGTTGAAACAAATGTCGTTGGGTTTGCAACAAGCGCATTTTTCTGAGTGATATCAAACCAAGCAATATTAAAGTAGCCATCCATAAAATCAGGTGTATATTTCACACCTGCTTCAATTTGCTCACCTTTTAACGGTTTATACAGATCCTTTGTTGCTGGATCGATAGTGCTCATTACCTCAAAGGACTCGGAATAACTGACATAAGGCGATAATCCATTATCCGCTAAATACATTAATCCTGCATTCAGGCTAAATTCGCTATCAGTACGAGATTTATCCTCATTTTTTACTTTTGCTGTATTCTCTGTTTTTACCCAATCTTGGCGTACACCAGCAACGGCAATCCAGCGACTATCAAATTTGGTTTGATATTGTGAATAAAGGCTATATTGGGTTTTATCAATAGTCCGATTAACGTTATCTACTGGATTGAGTGGGGTATAGTTTCCGTAAATAGGGTTCCAAGGATTAATGGTGCCAAAACTATAATTATCTTGTTCATCACCTTTAGTTTGGTGATATTGCAACTCTGCGCCTGCTAATAATGTGTGCTCAAAGTTATCCGTATCCCATTCACCGACCACATTATTATCAAAGGTAATACTTTGATTTTTACCATCACGGAAAACAACACCGCGATTCAATTCTGTTGCTGTTATATCTGAATTAGGAAATGCATAAACACTACGTAAGAGCAGATCGTTATAACCATAATTTAAACGTTGAGAAAAACGCCAAACATCATTGATGTTACTCTCTAATAAATAACCAGCTGAAATTTGGGTTCGTTTATATTTATCGTATCCTGGTTCACCTAAGTTGGTAGTAGGCTTTATTTTACCAAAAGGAGATGAAATTAATGTACCGGCAGCAGGGAAGAAAGGATTAGTTGGCGTACCATCATCATGCAAATAGGTTGCCATAAAGGTTAATGATGTATCATCAGTCAGGTTGATCGCAACACTTGGCGCAAGATAAATACGCTCATTATCAGTGTGAGATAATTCTCCATCTGACTTTTTCATTAATCCAACAAGACGATAGCGCACACGTTTATCATCGGTAGCACTTGAAACATCAAAACCTAAACCACGTTGGTCATTATTTCCGACCTCAAGAAATACTTCATTTTGAGGCTTAAAGCTGGGTTTCTTTTGTACGACGTTAACCGCACCACCTGGTGTCGATTCACCAAATAATACCGCCGATGCGCCTTTTACCACTTCAATTTGTTCAAAACCATAAGGCTCTAATAACCATGTATAATAACCATCACGGAAAAGACGGCTACCATCTAAATAGGTTGCTGCTTCAAAGCCACGAACACGAAGCCAATCTGTGTCGTTATCCGCACCATAAGGTTGAGAGACAACACCAGATGTATAACGCAATGCTTCATCTAATTTTTGTGGAGCATGTGTTTCTAGATCTTGTTGAGAAATAACAGAAACCGATTTAGGTGTTTCTTGCAAACGTGTATTTACTTTTAGTGCTTGAGCGCTCACAACAAGCTTCTCAACGTGTTCTGTTTTTGCTGTTTCTTCAGCAAAAGCCTGTGTAGTCAAAATAAAAGGAAGGGTGGCAGAACAAAGTAATGCCACAGGTTTCAATTTAAATGCATAAAAATTAATCACAATAAGTCACCGAATAATAATCATTACTATTACCACTATTATTCATGTAATCGATACTAAGGTAAATTAATTTATGCAAAAATGTCTATAAATGATAATTTTTCGGGTTAATTAACTGCTTATGTCAATCCAAGCAAGGCGTCCACCGACAGAAGTGCTGCGATGTTGTGCATGGTGGCTTAAACATAAAAATAGTATTATTGATATATTGGCATATGCTCTACATTATAAAAAATAAAAGTATTTTTTATTAAAATAATCAATATATTTATTTATATTAAGTAATTTTATTATTATTTATTATTATTTTACTTTAAATATTTTCAAACTAAGTGAAATATGAATAGCATAACCATAGGAAATAGTAAACTAACATCAGCTCAAGTTGATAGGGTTTTATCTGGAGAAAAAGTCAATAAAGTCATGACTATCTGGGATAAGATAAAAGATTTTTTCCATATTAGCGATAAAAAGCAAGTCATGACATTGTTTTATGATGTTTATTATAACCCTAAAGTTTCATTTTTAGATAAAATAGATAAGTTTCAAGAACTAAGGAATTTATCACTAAATGATTATAAGGATACATTTAACATTAAAATAGATGATAATGTTTTTTATTTTGAGATAGGGGACATTCAGGATGGTACACATATATCTCAATCATATTTTAAAATTGATTGCACAGAAGAACAAAATGAAAATATCATTAATAATCAAAGTATTAAATCATTGTTTAATCAATCACCCCAAAATGATATTGATAATATAGTATCAATAGTAGTAGATAAAATAGATAGAATAAATAAAATGGAAAATAAAAGCACGGAAGAAAAAATAGAATTAATAAGAAGCACTTTATCATTATTATTGAATGATGATAATTATAGAGATAAAGAACTCGATTCTTTTAAGAAAGGAAAATCAAAACTAAATGAGATTGCATCAAAAAAAAATTGTAGCGGAATGACAGAAAAATATGTCATGGATAAAATATGGATAAAAGAAAATGGTAATGAAAAATATAATGACTATTACACCAGCTTATTAATAGACAATATTTTTAACGATAGGTTTTATTCAACCTATAATATAATATATAGTTATCTGGGACTGAAAGAAATTCTCAATAAAGATAGAAAAATATTAGATATAGAGTTTACACCAGAAAAAGTAACTTTTTTTCTTCTAGATGAAAATAATAATAAAATCATATCCAATGAACATTCAAATATAACACAGAAATTTAATTTAGACTTTGCAGCATTTGAATACATTATAAATAATGAAAACGTATACAATAATGCAACTTTAAAGGAAGATAAAGAAAAATTAACTAATTTTTTATCTACTTACTATATATTAAGTGAAAAATTAAATGAAAAAGAAAAAGGCGACCTGTTTATTAACATATTGAATTTAAAGGAAGAAAAAACCATATTAGGTGATAAATTAGAATTAATTAAATCGATATCTAAACAATATAATAATAGTAATATAGATAAAAAACTGGACATTAAAATAACTCAAGAAAAACAAATAGAATTTAAGCTTAAAACCAGTGAAAAGGGGAATGACAATGTATTAAAATTTACCATTCCTTATGATGATAATAATTTAGGTTTACTTAATATAAATAACTTTAATAATAGCGATTTCTCCATTGAAAACAAAATAAATATATTAGCAAATTTAGATAAGTATAATAAAAACTCAACCATATTAAAGATCTTTCATTATCATAATTTTGAAAAATCTTCAGAGTTAAAGGAAGAATTTAAAAAAGAATTTCGCGGAATAATCGAGCCTTTATTGATGGATAAAGAAAAGACAAATATTTTTGAAATTAGCACCGAAGAAAAAAACATAATAGAAAAATTACCTAAAAACACCGATATTTATAGTGTAAAAGAAATAAATGAAGTATTTAAATATTATAATGACATATTATTTATAAAAAGATTAGACTTACAAGATATTAATAACAAAAATAAATATTTAATAAATTCAAAAATCGACAACTTAATTTTAAATGGCAATAACAAGAAAGAAACTATTAGCGAAGAGTTTTCCGCCGAGCTAAATAAAATAGTTGTAGAAAATATCATCGAAAAATTAAAAAAAATAGAAATAGAGTCTCAAAAAAATAAAATAAACATTTTATCTTCCAATAAATTTGACACAGAAAATCTTAACAAAGAAAAATATCTCGACATCTTATTTTCTGGAAATTTTAATAAAATTATAGAAACAAACCATAAAGATGGAAAGCTTCCAAATATAACTGATTTACTGGAAATAAAAGTAGATAAAAAAAGTGAAAAGGATGAAGATATAATTAAAATTAGAGTATCAGAAAAAAGAACTCAAAGTTATTTAATTAATAAAATTAAAGAATATGTTGAATCCCCTGCAAATTTTCTAGCAAATAAGCTTAGCAATTCAATGAAAAAATTAAATTCAATATTAAATTTAGAAGTTATAGATCACTCTTTATTGATCGAAATTAATGATGAAATAAAATATTTAATGAAAATTATTACAGAAAAACAAAATGAAAATGATTTAAATGATATTAAAAATTCATTGTTGAGGTATGAAAATAACAGTGAAATGATTAGTAAAAACGCAAATATAAATAAATTAGCAAAGAAAGAAAAAGATACTACTGGGTCTATAATCAATGATAGTGCGTTAAATGTAGCATTATTAAACAATATAGATATGTTGGGTATTTTATTATCAGATAAACATATGGATTTAAAATATAAAAAGGATAAAGAAGAGAAATTTAAGCTTATCGAAGAAAAACAAATCAGTGAAGATTTATTATTTGAAACTCCTTTATTATACAGTGGCTTGGAAATAATGATAAAAATAAATAGAAAAATAAAAAATAAGCCTGATGTGGAAATTTCAGGAAACTATAATAAAATAAGAATGTAAAAACCCATTTATCTAAATTTTAAAAGGCTTAGTCAATTCACTAAGCCTTTTTCATTTATCTTATCTACTATTTAATAAATAGGGCGGCGATTAAGCCTCAACACCTTTTTTCGCTAAGAACTCATCATAAGTTCCTTGGAAATTAGTCACTTTTTCAGGTGTAATTTCAATAATACGGTTTGCTAATGAGCTAACGAATTCTCGGTCATGAGAAACGAAAATCAACGTACCTTGATAAAGCTCTAATGCCATATTCAATGATTCGATAGATTCCATATCTAAGTGGTTGGTCGGCTCATCCATAATTAAAATGTTTGGTTTTTGCATCATTAGCTTACCAAATAACATTCTACCTTTTTCACCACCAGATAAAACTTGGACTGATTTCTTCAAATCATCTTGAGAGAACAGTAAACGACCTAATACGCTGCGTACAGATTGCTCATCGTCTTCTGGTTTCATCCATAAGCTCATCCAATCAAATACTGTCATATTGACTTCAAAATCAGTTGCGTGATCTTGTGCATAATAGCCAATGTTTGAGTTTTCAGACCATTTTAAACGACCTGTATCAGGTGTTAATTCACCGACTAATGTTTTGATCATTGTCGATTTCCCCACACCGTTATTACCTAAAATAGCCACTTTTTCGCCCACTTCAAGCATCATATTGACGTTTTTAAACAGCGGGGCATTATCATCATAGCCTTTAGAGATATTTTCCACTTCAAGCGCATTACGGAATAATTTTTTCTCTTGTTCAAAACGAATGAATGGGTTTTGACGGCTAGACGCTTTCACTTCTGCTAATTGAATTTTCTCAATTTGTTTTGCACGAGAGGTTGCTTGGCGTGATTTAGATGCATTAGCACTAAAGCGACTCACGAAAGATTGTAATTCACTAATCTGTGCTTTTTTCTTCGCATTATCCGCTAATAAACGTTCGCGAGCTTGAGTCGCTGCAAACATATATTCATCGTAGTTACCGGGATGAACAGCAAGCGCACCATAGTCTAAGTCTGCCATGTGCGTACAGACCATATTTAGGAAGTGACGGTCATGGGAAATAATGATCATGGTACTGTTACGTTCATTTAGCGTTTGCTCAAGCCAACGAATGGTATCAATATCCAAGTTATTCGTCGGTTCATCCAATAATAGAATATCTGGATCAGCGAACAGGGCTTGCGCAAGTAACACACGTAATTTCCAACCGGGAGCCACTTCACTCATAGGGCCATTATGTTGTTCTAATGGAATACCTACGTTTAGCAATAATTCGCCAGCACGAGATTCAACGGTATAACCGTCCATTTCACCAAATTTCACTTCAAGATCAGCAACACGTAAACCGTCTTCTTCGCTCATTTCAGGTAAGCTATAGATGCGTTCGCGTTCTTGCTTCACTTCCCAAAGTTCTGTGTGACCCATAATTACCGTATCAAGCACAGTAAACTCTTCATAAGCAAACTGGTCTTGTTTTAGTTTACCAAGGCGTTCATTAGGATCGAGAAATACGTTGCCGCTACTTGGCACTAAATCGCCACCTAAAATTTTCATAAAGGTTGATTTACCGCTACCGTTGGCACCGATTAAACCATAGCGATTTCCGCCACCGAATTTGACAGAAATGTTTTCAAACAGAGGCTTTGAGCCAAACTGCATAGTGATATTATTGCTGATTAACAAGACGAATACTCATTATTAGTGAATGACAAAAGGTAATGGGGCGGCATTATGCCACAAGTTACCCCTATTAAGACAGTAAAGTGACGAATGACTATAAAGGAATTTTTGTTGTGAGAGAAAAACACATCGTAATGTGAGTTATTGCCCACGAGAAAAATAAGAAAAAAGAGATAACACAAAAGTGCTATCTCCAAGAATAATAGAGTAGATATTAATACATAACGTGCTTATTTAGAAGGCACTAAACCAGGTTCAACTACGGCATAGACTTGATCGTCTAAAAGGTCAGCGTCTAGAAGTTGTGCCACTAAACGTGCAACATCTCGGCGATTAACTAAACCATGAGTTTCTTCGTATTGATAAAGCTGAGCCTTACCCGTTTCTTCACCATTCAGTAATCCACCGGGTCTGACAATCGCATAATCAAAACGACTGGTTTGCAACCACACTTCAGCCAATGATTTTTCTCTCACAGCTTGACCAAACGCGGCTTTTGCTCTGTCAGATAACGCGACCCAACTATCGCCACACCCTAACGAAGAAACCATTAACATACGCTGAAAACCCATTTTCTCCGCAGTATCAATTACGGTTCGATGAGCTAAATAATCATTTTCACCGCCCATTGTGGAAATGATGTCTGCTTCTTTTCCTGCCAATGTTAAAACAGCTTCAACAGCCTTAGCATCAATCGCATCGCCGATAACTGTTTTGATCCCTTTTTCTTCTAACCGATTAGCTGCCTCTTCGGAACGAACTAAAGCCACAATAGGGCGTCGTTGTGTAACGCCAATATCTGCAATATGTGCGCCAACACCTTTACCGCCAGCGCCAAAAATAACCCATGTTTTCACGCGCAATTATTCCTTATTTAATTGTTGTGCTAATTGACGGAAGGCTGATAATTGCTCTGGTAACAATTGACGATGTTCGTCTCTACCAAGGAAAATCTTAAACATTGCAACGCCTTCATGATTGAAAAATAAGATAGAGGCGGTATCCATACCCATAAATTTACGCTCGATCATCGCAATATATTGGCAATTTTCGGCTTTAATATGGCCTGTCATTCCTTTTTTACCACGTAAGTTAAAATAGCCATGACGATGAAAACCACTTGGTAATTCACCGCTAAACTCTAAAATAACATCTTGAGTATGCACAAGCGTGGTGACATTACCCCATTTCATGACGTTATCCCACACTATATCGAATTGCTCACCACCCATTAATGAACGTGATGGTAAATGTCTTACAACGTCTAATAACGTTGTATTAAATTGCGTCGCAATAGTTTCCAATGTGCCATCAGGCTCTGTCATTAAAAATTGTTGTAACTCTGTATTCATGATGTTGTTTCCATCTTTTCATTAATAGTAAGGGTGATGAGATTAACGAGGAGTATTTAACTGCAAAATTAATTGCTGTAAGGAAGTCAGTAAATTACTTGCCCAAAACCGACCTTCATTGGTCAGTTTCATGCAAAGAAAATCATCTTCAACAAGACCTGCTTGATACCATTGATTTAATAAAGGGGAGAGCTGAGTCGCTTGCGGACTTAATTTGGCTAAATCAACACGACCACATTCAATGCCCGCTTGTAGTTCATGACGCCAACGAAAACCGCTGTCTGTTGTACGGCTCATCATCATCAACGGTTTTTGGTTATCCGTGATTTTTTGATAATAATTATCGAGTGAGCGTTCAATCATCCAAGAATAACCATTAACTGAACCACCAGCACCAGAGCCAAAGGCAAGACAATCCGCGCCTTGTTTAATTAATAAATTATAGAGATTGCGTTCACGAGTTGTTCTAGCCCAATGACTATTACTGATCTGACGCCAACCCACGTTATCCATAAAATCACAACCTTGAAGATAAAGCGCTCGCCTTTCTATCGGTGTTGGTACTGTCACACGTTGATTTTCGACAGCTTTACCTAATGGTGTATTTGGCAATAAATTCAAGGCATATAAATCGACACCATCTAAGCCAATATCATGGGCAATAGTCAGATCCTCTTGCCAATTCAGCGCATTTTGTCCCGGTAATCCAAATAACAGATCACACACCACAGCAGCTCTATCTCGTAAACAGAGTCCTTTCATAAACTTAGCGGCTTCTTCACCGGTTGATGTCCTTGCCATTCGTTTACGTATTTTGCTGTTAAAGGTTTGAATACCAATAGAAAATCGATTTGCACCTGCATCTAAACAAGCATCAATTCGATTATCATCAAAATTTAAAACGCGACCTTCAATCGTGATTTCGCAATCTGGTGCTAAGGGGAGTGATTGGCGTAAATGTGTGATCACACGATAGAGATCTTTTGCTGATAATGCAGAAGGGGTTCCACCGCCAAAGTAAACTGCATGAATTGGTGCTGACTGATAAAGTAAGCTATCTGATTCAGCCGATATCTCACGCAGTAATGCGTCGGTATAACGCTTACAGGCTGCTTCGTGATAGTTATTTTGATAGAAACCACAAAATGTACAATGCGTTGCACAAAAAGGGATATGAATATACAACAAACGTTTACACGCAGGCGTTTTACTGTTTAACAGAGTTTGCCATGTAGATTGTTGATCTCCTTTCGCAATAGGTACAGAGCCTCGCCACGGCATTGTGGCATGTCTATCACGAAAAGGGCTATCACCCTCAAGTGCAAAATGGGGAGTAAGATCGATTTCAGTCGAAAATTGCGTGCTATGTGTTGCGACTAACTCTTTCATTATTAAATCATTCCTACTTATTATCATTAACAGGATCAGCGGGATAAAATTGTTGATGCAATAACTCCACGGCATCCACAATACGAGGTCCCATTCCCAAAATAAGGGATTGATCAATTTCAATAATGCGTTGATTTTTCCATGCTTGTGTCATTGAGACACCGGGAACGGACGCTAATCCTTCAGAGGCTCTTATACCGCCAGTATGGTTTTGTTGGCTTTGTGTGGTTATCACGATAACTTCTGGATCAGCCGCGATAATGGCTTCTGCGCTATAGATACGATAATTTTCGTGAGTGGCGATATTATCTCCACCCGCTAATGCCAAAATGGCATCTGCAACACTGTTTTTTCCTGCAACTTGAGGAATTCCCCCTCCTGGTGAAAGAAAGAACAACACTTTTACTTTACGCTTAATGTGATTATTTTTAGCTGTGATCGTCGCTAAACGAGATTGCAGTGAACTAATCAAAGTTTCTGCTTCTGTCTGTTTATCTAATGAAACCGCTAAGGTACGAATATTTTTAAGCATTAATTCAAACGTAGCGGGTGTTCTTGGTAAAGAAATAACCTTTACATTATGTTGTGCGAGTTGGCGTAATACCATTCTAGGTTCAGCATCATCCCAAGTCACAAAAGTAGAAGGGCGTAATGACAGAATGCCTTCTGTACTTAACTGTTTCCAATATCCGATATGAGGCAATGCTTGTGTTTGTTCAGGATAAGACGTTGTTTCATCAACACCGACAACCTTATTGCCAGCACCTATGGCATAAACCAATTCCGTTATAGAGCCTCCAGCAATAACCCAGCGTTCATTATTTTTGTTTTCTTTTGCCATTAAGTTAAAAGGCAACAATAACAAACTAAGTGCGATTACTATTTTTTTCATAATTAAAATGCCCATGTCAGACCAACTGCTGCATTAATTCCCGCGGCAGGAATAGATTCATGAGCCGTTTGATAACGCTTATTTAAAATATTATTTAAATCGAAGTTAATACGGTATTGATCGTTATGACCAAATTCTGTACTCAATGAAAGATTAATCGTCGTCCAACCTGCATAGTGCTGTTTATTTTCGGGGTTACTATGATCTTTCGCTTTTGTTGCTGCTCTTAAATATAAGTCCGACATTAGATTCATATTATTGAGCAGTAATAAATGCTTAGCACCAATACGAGAAGTTAATGTTGGTTCACCGGTATCCCATGTTTTCAATGTTGAACCAATAAATTGACGACGTATCACATTGGCAGAAACATAAGGAGTAATTGACCAACCTTGGTATTGAGCCATCACTTCCATACCATAAGTTTTCGCGCGATCGATATTGTCGTAATAGAAATAATCTGCTCGGCCAGTTTTACTATTTCCTTCGCAAATACGTTCTCCCGCACAAGCGATAGATGTGATGTAATCTTTAGCTTCAGAATAATAAATCGCGCTATCGATGTACCAATTATTCCCTTTATAACGCGCACCAAATTCCACATTATTAGAATGTTCTGCTTCAAGATCGCGATTACCGTAAGTCACCGCACCGCCAGCAGTTGTGTTCATGAATTGCTGAACAAGTGTCGGGAAAACATAACCTTGTGCAAACGCGAGACGTAATTCTGTATCTTTAAATCCAGAATAACGCAAATGAGATGACACAATAAAAGCGTTATCTTTCACAGAATCGTAAGCTAATGTCTTATAACTTGTTCCTGTTTTATTATGGTGAATAGTTTCATCACCATCTTGTAATTCTGATTCCAACCAATATTGTCTGGCGCCCATAGTCCATGACCAATCATCTGTTATTTTCCAATCATTTTGGGCAAAAACAGAGATATTGGTTTGTTTACTGCGGTTATGCAAAAGAGATTGTTTTTCATAATTAACAGCAGGTGGAAAACCCGTTGTACTATTTGAAGAAGTCTGCCCAGCGGATGTTTGTTTTACTTTATCTTGTTGATATTGAGCGCCTAAAATTAACTCATTATTTGCAGGTAAAGTAAAATTAGCCTGCATAGTCATTCCATAAGTATTTTGAGTGTCTTCAGACTGAGTTCGGTTTTTAACGGTTAAATTACCAATCATTGGGCTACCCGTTGGGGTAACAACACCAACACGGTTTTCAAATTTTCGCTCTATACGTTGTGTATAGGCATCAATATGAAGTTTTTTGAAATAATCTGTATCAGCATCATAGTCATAAAATAAACCGACTTTTTCACGCTCAAGTTTAGGTACTTTAACGCTAAACTCTTGATATTTTCCTTCATCAGCATAATAAGATTGTGTTGATAAATTATAACGATCGAGCGAAAGACCAAACTTATGTTTATCCACTTTATAACCTAACCATGCACCTTGACCGTTATTTCTAAAATGCGTATTAGGTAAACGCCCATCAGGAGTATATCTATCACCATGATCGGCATAACTTCCATTAAGGCGATATTCAAAATCACCGACAGTACCTGAAATTAATGCAGACTCTCGCCATCCCATCGTTGCTGAGTCATAAACGACTTTGACATTTCCCCCAAAAGGCTTATCGCCACCTTTTTGAGTAATTAAATTCACCACACCGCCAATAGCTTGAGAGCCATAAAGCACAGAATAGGGGCCTTTAACCACTTCAATACGCTCTAGTGCAGATTCATCAATTAAAATACCGGCACCATAATTTTGACCGCCTCGTTGATAGGTTACTTCTTGTCCATCAACCAATAAAAGTACACGCGATGATGCTTCTCCACGAATACGGATCTGTTTACGGCCAGCAAGGCTATTGTCTGTAACTTCAACACCAGGAATATCACGTAATTGGTCAGCAATAGAAGATGAATTTGATTGGCTTAATGTTTCTTTATCAATAACTTGGATAGTAGCAGGGCTGTTCCATAAAGAAGTTGCGCTACGTGTTGTTGTCACAACAAGTGTTTCTTCTTTAGGTGGAGCATTATCAGCAATAGCATATTGAGAGAGTGAGAGTGTTAAAGCGGACAACACGAAGCAAGATTTAAATTGAATGCACATAGTCGCAGACCTTAATGAGATCGGTAATTATTATCATTCGCTTTATAATTTAAGTTTTGGTATTCATCAACATAAAAATGGCAAATAGAATACATCTTTGATTTTGATCAAGGTAAAATTGTGATCTCATGCACAATGGATGCTTAAATAAACAAAAAAGGCATAAAAAGAAGGGTTTTTAAGCAAATAAAGAAAAGGAGACGAGAAAGAGTAAAGCTTCAATCACTTAGTTAGTATTAATGTGTTATTTTAAACACCATAAATATAGACCATTTAATACCGAAAATAACAAAGAGAGTGTTGTTATGCCTATATGGGTTGATGCTGATGCATGTCCAAAAGTAATCAAAGAAGTGTTATATCGTGCAGCAGATAGAGAAAAAGTGATTATTACGTTTGTTGCTAATCAACGATTAATTGTACCTGCATCGCCTTTCTTACGTACATTACAAGTTTCGGCTGGGTTTGATGTTGCTGATAACGAAATTGTTCGCCGCACCAATAAAGATGATTTGGTTATTACCGCTGATATTCCATTAGCTGCCGAAGTCATAGAAAAGGGCGCAGTAGCACTGAATCCAAGAGGTGAACGTTATACTGAAGCAACTATTCGTGAACGTTTAAATATACGTGATTTTATGGATACGATGAGAGCAAGCGGTATTCAAACTGGAGGACCCGCAAGTTTAAGTCAGCGTGACCGCCAACTTTTTGCGAATGAATTAGATAAGTGGCTTTTACAACAAAAAAAGCGCGCTTAATTTAAGTCAGTAAACAAATGCGATAATAACTTCAATTAATTATTTATTCGGTGATCTCATTCACTTTCAATTGATATCAAAAACCAATGAATTTATTTATAATCTTAAGGAAATTTTCCCATCAAGACGAGAGGTAATGATGTCATTTTCTAAATCTATGCTTGCTTTAGCTGTAATGGCTGTCTCTTTTTCTAGTTACGCGGCAAAACAGGCTGATTTGATGATAGTTGACGGCACTGTTCTGACTATGGATCAGCAAAATAAAATCATTGAACAGGGTACTGTTGTCGTAAAAGAGAATAAAATTATTGCCGTTGGTGGCCCTGAGCTTTCTAAAGAGTATCAAGCTAATAAAGTATTAGATGTTGATGGTGATATTGTGATGCCGGGTTTAATTAATACCCATACTCATGGTTCGATGACGGTATTTCGTTCATTAGCCGATGATGTGCCAGACAGACTTCACCGTTATATTTTCCCACTTGAAAGCAAAATGGTTTCTCGCGAAATGGTCAGAGTAGGTGCTGATCTTGCAAATATCGAAATGGTAAAAGGTGGCGTAACAACTTACGTTGATATGTATTATTTCGAAGATGAAGTAGCCAAGACTGTTGATAAAATGGGTAATCGTGCAGTATTAGGAGAGTCTGTTATTAATTTCCCTGTTGCCGATGCAAAAACACCAGAAGAGGGTATCCAATACGCAGTAAACTTTATTAAAGAATATAAAGATCACCCTCGTATTATCCCAGCATTTGCACCACATGCTCCTTACACAAATACCACAGAAAACCTTCAGAAAATTGCTAAGTTATCAATAGAACTTGATGTTCCTGTTATGATCCATTTAGCTGAAACTGATCGTGAACAAGAAGAAATCGCTAAACGTACTGGCGGTAAAAGCCCAGTTCAATATATGGCAGATATCGGAGCGTTAAATAATAAAGTTATCGCGGCTCACGCAATTATGGTCGATGATAACGATATTGATTTACTGAAAAAATATGATGTTGGTGTCGCTCATAATATTAGTGCAAATACTAAATCAGCGAAAGGTGTGGCGCCTGTCGTCGCGATGCTAGAAAAAGGTGTTCGTGTAGGTTTAGGGACTGATGGCCCAATGTCAAGTAACACACTAACGACGATGAATGAGCTAAATCTTGTGGGTAAAATCCATAAGTTAGAGAATAAAGATCGTGCTGCTATGCCACCATTAACCGTTGTAGAGCTGGCAACAATGGGGTCGGCGAAAGTATTACATATGGAAGATAAATTGGGATCTTTAGAATCAGGTAAACTTGCTGATATTATCGTTGTTGATACTAAATCACCTAACATGGTGCCAATGTATAGCCCTTATGCAGCATTAGTTTATGGTGCAAATGGAAGTAATGTTCGTCATACCATTGTTGATGGAAAAATCTTAATGGAAGATCGCCAATTATTAACAGTTGATGAAAAAGCCATTATTAAAGAAGCGCAAGATTTCTCTGATAAAGTGCGTAAAACTGTTATCGACAGCGGTGAAGTTGTTAAATAAAAATCGATAGCAATATTTTTATCCTAGGCAGTTTGTTTTTAAACTGCCTTTTTCATTGTTTATTACTGAAATTTTTCTCTTATTCTTATCTAAACAAGACGATATAAAGCTAATAAAAGCTAAATATTTCCCCATCATTAAGATAATCCTTATTATTTAAATATTCATTTAATTAAAAATACTAATATACTGTTTTATCTATTCTTTTCACCTTCACGCTATTAGATCTTTAAGTTTATTCTGTTATCTAATTTATTAGAGATGCAATACTATCTAAATATACTTGTACAACAGTACATCTTTATTTTGCCGTTCTTACTAATACTGCTCATCAACTATGGATAGAATGAAAATGATGATTAAACCCAACAAACTAACACTATCGCTTATTACGTTATCTATTATTAGTTCAACCAGTGCTTTTGCTAATGAAATCAACTCAGTAGATCCCACAAAACCGCTTAATTATGATATAAAACTCAATCAAGCAACTATTTTTCTACGGGGTGCTGAACTCGATAATAACGTAACTCTCAATTTACCCGCTGGGCAGAGTGAAGTTGTTTTATCTAATATTGCAAACAATATTGATCCTAAAAGCTTGTCAATTAGCATTGATAATGACGATGTGATTATTAACACCATTAACGTTAAAAAAATTCCTATTGCACCAATTTATCCTACAGCAATCACTGTATTAATAGATAAACAAAAAGAAATTAATAAACAAATTGAAGTGCTAAACATCAATATTAATGTGGGTGATGAGCAAATTGCATTACTTAAAGATCAATCATTTTTTGGCTATGGCGAAACGCAGTCATTAGAACACTCATCTCAAAAGTTTGATTTTATTAGCCAAAAAATGACATCTATACTTAATCAACAAAAAGCTGCTCGAGAAGAGATAGCTGAACTCACTGAGAAATTAGAAGAATTAAACCGACAATTAGAAATTGATATGCCAATTATTGCAAAAGAGAAAACACAAATTGTTTTATCTTTAGGCACATCAAAAAACCTAACCAGTAAAATGCGTATTTCTTATATAACACCAGATGCGGGATGGTCACCCGCTTATGATATTCGAAGCCAAGGAATGGATAAGCCGATATTACTTACCTACAAGGCGGATGTTATTCAAAATACAGGCCTAAATTGGGATAAAGTCAAACTGGTTTTAACATCAACAAACCCATCACTTAATATTACTGCGCCAACATTATCACCTTGGTATTTATCTCTTTATAATAACACTGCGAAATTCAGAAATTCGAATATGGATATGAAGATGGCAATGCCAGCTCCCGTGTCAGAGGCAATGAATGAAGCACCAAGAGAGCAATTAAGTAAAGGCGTAACTCGTTACGTAACAACCAATAATAATGGTATTAATTTAAGCCATGCTATCGCGTTACCTTACACCTTAAAAAATAGCACAGAGCCTAATACATTAGTGATTAATCAAAAAGAAGTTGTTGCAGATTATCGCTATTTAACAACGCCAAAATTAGTTGAAGAAGTTTATTTACAAGCTGAAGTGAAAGATTGGGAAAATTTAAATCTACTCAATGGTCGTGCGAATATCTATTATATGAATAGCTTTGTTGGCAATAGTTATATTAATACTAACGAATTAACAGAGTTACTTAGCATTCCATTTGGAATAGATAAAAACATTCAAATTAGCCGTATTAACAATGAGAAGATAAGAAAAGAGCCTATCTTTATTGGTACAACGATTGAACAAAAAGAGAGTTATACCATTAAACTAAGAAACACTTACAATTCTCCTGTAAAAGTAACTATTTACGATCAGCTACCACTGAGTCAGGAAAACAATATCAATGTAGCAGATGCGGTTTATAAAGATGGCGTACTTGATAAAGATACTGGCGAAATTAAATGGAATATCACATTAGGTGCAAAAGAGGAAAAATCATTACCACTAAATTACACCCTTTCTTATCCTAAAAATAGACAAATTATGGGATTATGATTTTTCTCATCTAAATTTAAAAAGTAAAATAGAAGAAATAGACGAAATAGAAGAGGGGGCATTTGCACCTTTTTCTATTTTAAATAGCAGTAAAACTTTTAACAAGTATTTTTCTGCATAAACTGATTAACACTATTTTTGATAGTTTCTCTTAACCACAGCACTTTAGAATTATACGCATGGCGTTTATGCCATAGTAAAATAAATGAAATATCAAGTTGTTCAGAAACACTATGTGGTAGAGGGATAGGCAATGTTACTAAATTAGGTAAAACTCGTGAGGTATAATGGACACAATATCCAGGCAAACAAGTAATGAGTTCATGATTAGGTTGAGAAATCGTAAATAAAGTTTGCTCAAATGACGTGTAAGTTATCGCGATATTACGTAAACGCCCATGTTCTGCCAATATATCATCTAATGCCCAATGAGCACGTTTATCATATTCTGTTGAAATGTGAGAATAGTGCAAAAATGTCTCTAAATTCCAAGGTTCCTTTAATAAAGGATGATCTTTTCGAACATAAACCAATGGTGTATCACGAAAAAGCTCTTCACAATCGATGACTTCAGGTAATAAATGTAACGCCTCTTTAGAGCCTGAATAATATTCACGACCTAAAAAAGCAATATCAGCATCACCATCGATAATGCTTGATAACGAGTTATATTCCCAATTTCGTATTTGCACCATTGATTGAGGATAATAATTCAATATTTCCAAAGGAAATTGATTGAGTAGTACCTGATGTAAAGGAGATTCTAATATTAAACTGAAATGAACACCTTTAGGCGTTTCGCTATTTTGCTTGCTCGCGATATGGTTACCAATATTAATAAAATCAGAAAGAGACTCTTCAATACTTAATGTCAAAGGTGTTGGAATTAATCCTTGAGGGCTACGAACGAAAAGGGGATCATCAAACCAAATCCGTAATTTAGCCAATGCTTTACTGACTGCTGAAGGCGAAATAGACAACCATTTTGCAGTTAATGTAACACTGCGCTCTTGTAAAAGAATTTGAAAAATAACTAATAAATTCAAGTCTATTCGATGTAATGGCTTATGCATCACAATTCACCTTTTGTTGTTGTCCAGAAGAACGAAAGAGATGCAAAAAGGTAAAACCAATAAGGCAACTAGCAGACAATATAACTATCAGCATATTAAGTGCAGATATTCCCAACCATCCCATAGTCCAGATATAGAGAGATGCAAAACTCAATTGCGAAATCCCTAAAATCGAACTGGCAAGCCCTGCACGCTGACTAAATGGAGAGAGCGCTTGGCTCATTATAATACCAAATAACAACGCAAACCCCGCACCACATAATGAAAATGAAGCAAAGAACCAACGAGGATCACTGTTTTTTCCAATAAAAAGAAAAATAACTGCACCTAAAAAGCTCGATAAGCCAGTATATAAAATGGTTTCATAACGAAGTTTTGTTAAAATTTTAGGCATCATAAACGACGTTGCCATACTGACCATTGAAAGCAATGTAATTGCTGTTGAATACTGCCCAGTAGTGTAATGCATTTGTTGCATAATCACGATTGGAGAGATATTAACATAAGTCAGGATCACGCTCATTCCCAAGCATGAAATAAGCAAACGACTTAAAAAGAAACTATTTAAGAAAGACTCACCAGTGATTGTGTTATTTTTATTTTTATTTTTAGTCCACTGTTTTGGTTTAGTTTCTTTTATTCCAAAGAAACAATAAATAAAAATTAATAGCGCATAGATTGCCATAGCATAAAACATCACTGGCCATTTAAATTTTAATAAGATCAGAAAACCTAAAACAGGCGCTAATACTGGAATAATACAAGTAATACCATTTATCATAGAAAGGACTTTAGCGCGTTGTTTTTCAGCTAATGTATCTCGTAATATCGCAAAGGTAACAACGTAACAAAACCCAGCTCCAATACCTTGGAAAAAACGTGCAATCAAAAAATTATTTTCCGTTACAGAAATTCCCGCATTAAATGATGCCAATAAGAAAATAGCTGTTCCAAGCAATACAATGGGCTTACGCCCTAAATTATCACTACACCATCCTGCAACTAACATGGATGAAACCATGCCCATTAAATAAATTGAAAAAGCTTGATGTAATGTCGCTTCTGATGCGTCTAAATCATTCGCTATTGCCGTTAAACCTGTTAAATGTAAATCCACACCAAGAGGGTAAATCAGCACTAAACAAAAGCTAAAAAGGATATATTTTGTCATCCAGCCACCTCAATTATTCTGATGAAGAGGCATTCTAGTCGTCAAAGAAACTGAAACCTAATGACAAAAAAGCAATCTCTAATTTCCATTTTGGAAATAATATATTTATCTCATTATCAAAGTTTAGGATCATTACAGCATTAAAGCCCCGTAACATAAATTTACGGGGCTTTTCTTTGGTATACGCATTTAATACAAGAAATCTTAGCTATCTACTAATTTTTAAACCACTGCATGACTTCTTCATAACTTCCTTGGTAAATAATTTTATCTTCCTTTTTACTTAATTGATAACGATACATAGGATCGTAATACTCTTTAAGTAAAGGGGTTAACCAAGAAAAATGCGCTTCTGTATTACCACTCATTTTTTGTGTTTCTAATGCTTTATCAAGTAATTGAGTTAATTCAGAGGCTCTTTGAGAGCCTAATCGACGACGTATTGCAAATAGCCCATGATGTAAATAATCACTATAAGCTTGCCAGCCTTCATTTTCGCCATAAACATCTAAAAAATCGTGTGTCATACGATCAAAATATTCTGCTTTCAAACGTTCTATGCGTCGTTCAAAGGGATCATCAACAACAACTATTGAAGCCTCAACCATTTTTGCTCGTAAACATTCAGGTAATCCATTGGCGCCAATAGCACGACCTTCATCCTCAAGTACCCATCGTGTATATTTCGGTGCTTTCTGCAACATTTCAACACCAAGATGGTTTTCAAATGTGGCTTGAGGAAATTGTTCTTCTACAGTGCGGCCAAAAGATGAACCTCGATGGTGTGCAATACCTTCAAGGTCAATACCCTCAGGTAATGAACGCACTAAAGTCGTTTTTCCATTACCGGTACATCCACCAATTAAGATAATAGGCCGTTGAACCAATTCATTGGTCATTTCAATAACAGTCTGTCTTAACGCCTTATATCCACCTTCAATTAATGGATAATCTATACCTATTTCTTTAAGCCATTGCTGAACTATATGAGAACGCATTCCTCCTCGAGCACAGCAAATATAACCATTGGGAAATTGCTCACAAGCTTCACGCCAAGCTGCAATACGGTTGTCACGAATTTCACCACTCACCAATTGATGCCCTAAATCAACCGCTTTTTGTGAACCTTGCTGTTTATAACAAGTCCCCACAGCAGCGCGTTCCTCATCATTCATTAAAGGCAAATTGATAGCATTAGGGATCGAACCTTGATTAAATTCAATAGGCGCACGCACATCAATAATAGGTGTGTTATTAGCAAGAATATGTCGAATATTTTGAGCAGAAAACGCTGATTCCATAATAAAAATTGTTATATCTAGTCTGGCTGAAAGATTGACTACTATACTCTTAAGAGCATGTGATGACACGCTTTGATCGTATGTTTTTATTAAATTATAAAGTGTTATTTCTGACAGAATAATTTTTTCTAGAAATATGCATGGCGACAATGTATTTTTTACCTCTCTTATTCATCACAAGAAGAGCTTCAACAATTTATCTTATGGGCAGAGAACTATATTGATACCCAATCTCAATATTTTAAAACGTTATTTATACCCATTTGGAATGGGCTAATAACCGTAATAAATACGCCACATGACTATAATTATGATGATAAAGCATCACATCTTATTTTTTATGGTTGGTCTAAAAAACATTGGATGATGAAGGCTATTTTAAAAGCTAATGGTGAAGAAATTCTTGAATAAAACCCAATAAAGCAGGGTGTTATTTATTTAAAATGAACCGTTAAAAGTAGATACTGTTACGAGGTTTATGTGATATTTGAGATTGTTAGAACGCTTTTACATTACAGTTTGCACTTTTTAGCTCCTATTTTATTAGGCTATCTTTTCTGGCGTAAGAATTGGAAGATAGCCTCACTTCTTATGATAGGAACAATGGCTATTGATATTGACCATTTGTTAGCAACACCTATTTTTGATCCCAACCGTTGTAGCGTAGGTTTTCACCCATTACATACCAGTTGGGCTGCTTTAATTTACTTAGGCATATGGTTTTTACCCTCATGGAAATTAAAAGCCATTGCGGTAGGGTGTTTATTTCATTTATTTACCGACTCGGTTGACTGTTATTTAGGTGGATTAAAACCCAATTTAACAATAACGATGAGTTGTGATAAAAATTACTTTATATCTGTTCTAAATAGCAACTCTATTCTCTAAGCCTCTAATATGCTGAATGATTTCACTTATTTTCTCTCTTTCAAGCCACATAATATGATGGCAATTACAAAAAGCTTGATGTAGAGTGCTCAGTCTTTTTTTAATGAAGTCTATTGGGGAGGCTAAATGTTTATTGGCTTTGACTACGGAACATCGAATTGTTCTGTTGCAATGATGAAAGAGGGAAAACCCACTCTTTTGCCTTTAGAAGGTAATGATGTGTATATTCCATCAACCCTTTGTGCGCCAACCCGTGAATCCGTTTCTGAGCACTTATTTCGCCATTTAAATATTAAACCGTCCAGTGAAGTTGGCGAACAATTACTAAGAAAATCGATCGCGTTTAATCGAGAAGAAGATATTGAATTAGTTCCTGAAGATATTCTTTTCGGACAATCTGCATTAAGTTTATACCTACGTGATCCTCGTGATGTCTATTACGTTAAATCACCTAAATCCTTTTTAGGTGCTTCAGGCCTACATGAGATACAAATTAGCTTCTTTGAAGATTTAGTTTGCGCCATGATGGCAAATATTAAGCACCAAGCAGAAAAAAGCACACAAGAAGCGATCACAGATACCGTTATTGGCAAACCTATTAACTTTAATGGGTTAGGTGGCGATGCTTCAAATAGGCAAGCTGAAAGCATTCTTATCCGTGCAGCTAAAAGAGCTGGCTTTAAGAATATTATGTTTGAATTTGAACCTGTTGCTGCCGGACTTGAATATGAGTCGACGTTAACTAAAGACCAAACTGTATTAGTCGTTGATATTGGTGGTGGTACAACTGACTGCTCATTAATTCAAATGGGGCCAAGTTATCAAGGTAAAACCGACCGTTCAAACACATTACTTGCGCATAGTGGACAACGTGTTGGTGGTAATGATCTTGATATTTACCTTGCTTTTAAACAAATTATGCCATTATTTGGTATGACAGGGTTAACGTCTTCAGGTATTAAATTACCTCTGAAACAGTTCTGGGATCCTATTGCGATTAATAATGTAGAAGCTCAAAAAGATTTTTATTCTCGTCAAAACCTTGCTGTATTAAATCAGTTAAGACGGGACGCAAAAGAGCCTGAAAAAATAACACGCCTTATTGAAGTCTATAATGAAACATTGGGTTACAGCATTGTTCGACGTGCTGAAGAAGCCAAAATTGCCTTATCAGATTCTCCTGAATATATTGCTAATATCGCGTTATTAAGTGAAACCTTAGAATTAACGATTGAACGTGATCAAATGGTTGAATCTATTGAATCACCAAAAAGTAAAATGATTGAATTGGTTAATGATGCGGTAAAACAAGGGGGAATAAAACCGGACGCTATCTTTATGACTGGAGGTTCGGCTCGTTCGCCTATTTTATGCCAAGCAATAGAACAACAGTTACCCAATGTTCCTATTGTTAAAGGTAATGATTTTGGCTCTGTCACCGCAGGATTAGCACGTTGGGGCGAGGTTTGCTTTAAATAATTAATATCAAATAATCGGTTTTAAATAACTGACTTTTTCAATATATTAAAGCGCTTTACATTCAATCTTTGTATTGATTAGATGTAAGGCGTTTTTCTTTTTTCTTTATAAAACACGATAAAAACACAACATTCGACAGGAGAACACATGTACCGCTTCCAAAATGATTATAATGAAATTGCACATCCTGCGGTCATGAAAGCAATCACTGATACAATAGGGCAACGCTATGATGGATATGGTATGGATAAGCTTTGTCATCAAGCAGCTCAATCAATAAAACAGCGTATTCAACAACCTGGTGCAGATATTCACTTTTTTAATGGTGGCACCATTACTAATTTAACCGCTATCTCTCATTTTTTACGTCCACACCAAGCTGTTATTTCTGTTAGTACTGGGCATATCGCTACACATGAAACAGGTGCTATTGAAGCAACGGGGCACAAAGTTATCACCACTTTTTCGGCAGATGGTAAATTAACGCCCGCATTGTTAAAACCTATTCTCGCTGAACATAACGATGAACACTGGGTTCAACCTAAGCTTGTTTATATTACGAATGCCACCGAAATTGGTACGGTTTATCGCAAAGCGGAGTTGCAAGCACTGCGTGATTTCTGTAACGAGCATAACTTATGGTTATATCTTGATGGTGCTCGTTTGGCAGCAGGATTAATGTCTGCACAAAGCGATCTGACTATCGAAGATATCGCTAGCTTAACCGATGCTTTTTATATTGGTGGCACTAAAATTGGTGCAATGTCAGCTGAAACGCTAGTGATTTGTCACCCAGCACTAAAATCTGATTTTCGTTTTAGCTTAAAACAAAAGGGTGGATTACAAGCGAAAGGCTGGTTATTAGGCGCGCAATTTGAAGCTTTATTTAAAGAGGATCTCTATTTCAAATTAGGTAAACACCTTAATGAAATGGCATCACAATTAACTGAGTTCTTTACTGCACAAGGTTTTGAATTTTTAGCGCCACCAGAATCCAACCAAATTTTTGTTATTTTGCCAAACACGATTGCAGAAAAATTAACACAGCAGTTTGTTTTTCATCGTGTTTTACTTGAAGACCCTAATTTGAGTTGTTTACGTCTTTGTACTTCTTGGGCAACAACACAACAAGATATTGATGAATTCAAAGTGACCTTTTTGAAATTAATTTAATTATTTAAGTTATTGGTTATTAAACTTCATCCATTACGCGCTTTTTTAAGGCGTAATGGATCTTCAATAAAATAGCGATCTAAATTTAAGAATATAGTGATGATGCAATAACGGGATAATGCTATATTAAAGACTCCTCACTCAACATAAGTAGGGTAATAGAATGAAGAAACTGACACTCCAAGAAATGACAGATGCCCAACAAATGCGAGTAAGAACCCGAATAGGTCAAGAGAGAAAGAAATTAGGGCGTGAATTAACGAATGCTGAAATGAACAAAGTCAAAGACTCCATTATTACCGAAATCTCCCTCGAAGTTGAAAAAGCCACCAAAAAAGCACAAGCCCTCAAGAAAAAACAAAAACTAGCCCCGAGTGATGAAACCTACAGTTGGTCAGCCAAAAACCACAGTCGGGGATATCGTTAATTTTTTGCCTTGCTAGTAAATTCGATTACTAGCAAGGAGTTACCTTAAAGGTTTTACTTTCAATTAATTGCTCTAAATACCCTGATATTGACGCAATATTGTTATATTTCCATCGTCTCTATTAATGAATATAACTTTTTAAATGCATGATATTTTTTATCGTATATTTTATGTTTTTCTAAATTTGGTGTATGACGTTTTTTAAGCTTAGGTTGAGAAAGAATAACTTGTGATGAATGTGCTGGATTTACCGCTAATTGAGCCAATCTTGCTGCACCAAGAGCAGGGCCAACATCACCTCCTTGGCGATAATCAAGTGTTTTTCCTGTAATATCAGCAAGCAGTTGCCGCCAATATCCACTTCTGGCTCCACCACCAATTAATGTAATATTATCAGCTGATTGACCTGCATTTTCAGCAACTTCAATACCTTGCCGTAACGCAAAACTCACTCCTTCTAGAACCGCTTGGCATAAATCAGCTCGTTGATGCTCATGGGTTAATCCCCAAAAGATACCTTTCGCATTAGGGTTGTTATAAGGTGTCCGTTCACCTGAAAGATAAGGTAAAAAAAGTAGAGGGCTATCAGCAAAAGTAGCGTGTTCAATTTCTTCAAACATCGCACTCACACTCTCAATACCTGTTAGTTGACACACCCAATCAAGACATGATGCAGCACTCAGCATCACCGACATTAAATGCCAAGTATTAGGTAATGCATGACAAAAACTGTGTACGGCATTATCACTATTTTGGAGAAACTGTTCACTCACCACAAAATAAACACCCGACGTACCTAAAGAAAGCATTGCCTGACCTGGTTGATAAACACCCACGCCAATTGCACCTGCTGCATTATCGCCGCCACCAGCAATAATAGGTACTTGTTTCATCTGCCATTTTTTAGCGATATCAGCCAATAGATAGCCCGTTATTTGATTACCTTCAAACAACGTGGGCATTTGACGACGCGTTAATCCTGTTGCCTTTAAAAGCTCATCACTCCAATCTCGCTTTTGCATATCTAACCAAAGCGTACCAGCTGAATCTGACATATCACTGGCGAAATTACCGCTCATCTTCCAACGTAAAAAATCTTTAGGTAATAAAACATGTGCAATGCGTTGAAAGATTTCAGGTTCATATTCAGCAACCCATTGTAGTTTTGGCGCAGTAAAGCCGGGCATAACTAAGTTACCCGTAATTTTTTTAAACTGAGGATATTGCGCCTCAAGCATTTGGCACTGTTTAAAACTGCGTCCATCATTCCATAATATTGCAGGACGTAAAACCGCTTGCTGATCATCAAGCAAAACGGCGCCATGCATCTGTCCGCTTAATCCAATCGCCTCAATTTGATCCATTGGAAAATGACATCCAAGCTGAAGAATGGCTTCTTCTGTTGCTTGCCACCATTGTAGTGGATCTTGTTCTGACCATTGAGGGTGAGGGCGTGAAATTGTTAAAGGAACTGAATGGCTAGTGACAACGTCACCTTGTTCATTCATTATAATCGCTTTAACGCTTGATGTGCCTAAATCTAGCCCTAAATACATGAAGTTACCTCATGACCTGTATCTAATTAATAAACACAGCGGAAAACCCGCTGTGTTATTACATTGATGCTATTAACCAAAAATATAGCGATTCACTAAGCTTTCGAGCATTTCTTGGCGTCCACTTTGTAACTGTGGTGCTAAGGTATTGCTTTGTGCATATTTCGCCACATCTTCAAGGCTTAATTGACCTTGTAAGATATTTTGACCAAATTCAGCACTCCAACCTGAATAGCGCTGTGCAGTGAATTTATCAAGTCCACCATCTTGGATCATTCTTGCCGCAATGCGTAACGCCATTGCCATCGTGTCCATTCCTGAAATATGCCCATAGAAAAGGTCATATTTATCATTACTTTGACGACGAACTTTAGCATCAAAGTTTAAACCACCCGTTGTGAAGCCACCTGATTTAAGAATTTCATACATCACGAGTGCATTTTCTTCTACGCTATTTGGGAATTGGTCTGTATCCCAACCTAATTGTGGATCGCCACGGTTAGCATCAACTGAGCCTAAAATCCCTAGCGCAATGGCAGTGGCAATTTCATGGTGGAAGCTATGTCCCGCCAATGTAGCGTGGTTTGCTTCAATGTTTACTTTGACTTCTTTTTCAAGGCCAAACTGTTTTAAGAAACCATAAACAGTCGCAGTATCGTAATCATACTGATGTTTTGTCGGCTCTTGTGGTTTGGGTTCAATCAATAATGTGCCTTGGAAACCAATTTTATGTTTGTGTTCAACGACCATCTGCATAAAACGGCCAATTTGCTCTCTTTCTTGGCGTAAATCCGTGTTTAATAGCGTTTCGTAGCCTTCGCGTCCGCCCCATAATACATAGTTTTCGCCACCCAGTGTTTTTGTCGCTTTCATCGCTTCACAGACTTGTGTCGCTGCCCATGCAAAAACGTCAGGATCTGGGTTAGTTGCCGCACCTGCACCATAACGAGGATTAGTGAAGCAGTTTGCCGTTCCCCATAATAACTTAACGTTGGTTTCTTCTTGTTTTCTCGCTAATACATCGGTGATTGCCGCCATATTAGAGATATATTCATTGATATTATTACCTTCAGAAATAACATCGACGTCATGAAAACAGTAGAAAGGAACATTGAGTTTATGAAAGAATTCAAAGGCAACATCAGCTTTGCGTTTTGCTTGCCCTAAGGCTTCACCCGGTGTTTGCCACGGTCTATCAAAAGTACCGATACCGAACATATCAGAACCATTCCAGCAGAAGTTATGCCAATAACAAGCCGCAAATCTTAGGTGATCTTCCATTCGCTTACCTAAAATAATCTCATCAGGATTATAGTAACGAAACGCTAATGGGTTATCGCTTGTTGTGCCTTCATATTGAATTTGTTCAATTTTATCAAAGTAAGACATGGAACCGTCCTTATTTAGTATCAAGTTGTAATTCTGAATGTGATTCAAGCTCAGCAGTCATTTCTTCCTGCTCTTCTGGTGTTAATTTGGCAATGCCAAAGCCCGTGAAACCCCACAGCATGGCAAAGAAGATGCCACTCCAGCACAATACGGCCCAAGGTAAGTAACTTAAGGTTGCAACACCTAACGTACCTGCCATATAAGCCCCTGCGGCTGTCCACGGTAAAATAGGTTCAAAGATAGTGGCGGAGTCTTCGACAGTACGAGCGAGGTTTTTAGGGTGTAATCCTCGTTCGATATAGGCACCGCGTAACATTTCGATAGGAATAAGGATTGAGATTTGTCCATTACAGGTCACGCCAATCATGGTTAGCCCGCAAGCAATTGTGGCTAAGATCATTGAACCTGTTGAGTGAACCATTTTTAACAATGCATGGACAATCACTTCTAATGCGCCACTTAACGATAAAGTACCGGCAAAAGAGAGGGCGCAGAAACAGATAAGCAAGGTGCTCATCATTGAGTTCATGCCACCACGATTTAATAAATTACCTAATAATTCAGGGACTTCTTTACCTTGGATCATCGAGACATTAAAGCCATCAACGGCACTTTTTACGATGTCATGTAAACCAAAACCTTGAATAAGATAAGCGTTAAACATCGCAATAGCGGCAGAAGCTAACATCACTGGGATAGTCGGTTTTTTCGTTACTGAACCATATAAAATCACTAAGACTGGAATGAGAAGGATTAGATTGAAGTTATAAACATTCTCAAGACCATTTGTAATTAATGTCACTTTTTCTGGCACACCTTGACCAGCTAAATCGCCATTCATGCCATAAACAGTCATCACAATCGCCGTTAAAATCAGAGAAGGCAGTGTGGTGTAAAGTAAGTGCCAGATATGCTGATAAAGGTCGATTCTAGCTGCCATAGCTGCAAGGTTAGTATCACCTGATAATGGTGAAAGTTTGTCACCAAAATAGGCGCCGGCAACTACCGCACCTGCGGTTGCGGCAAGGTTAGCATCCATACCTACAGCTACGCCCATAAAAGCAACGCCGATGGTTCCTGCAGAGCCCCATGAAGTTCCCGTACAGACTGATACTAATGATGTGACCAATAATGCCGTAACGTACAGCATTTCTGGGCTGATCATTTTTAATCCGTAATAGATCATCAGTGGAATGGTGCCACCAATCATCCATGTGCCTATTAATAAGCCCACACTGATTAAAATCAGCAATGCTGGCATGGTTTTAGCAATTTTTTGTGAGATTGCCGTTAAGATCTCGTCATAGCGATATCCTAATCGTTTTACTAATAGCGCAGCTACAACGGTAGATAGCACCATTAAAGGCTCTGGTGGTAAATCAAAAGCGGCGTAGCCTCCGCCTAATAGCACCACCATGGTGAATATAGGAAAGAGTGATTCGAGTAATGTAGGTGTTCTCGGGCTGTTTATCGTTTGCGTTTTCATTGTAATTTATTCCGAACTGGCATGAGGTAAGGTACGAATAAGCCGAGTGAAAACGGTTTCTAATATTGAACGAGGTGTCGCGATATTAATGCGGAAAAAACCATCCCCAACCGCACCAAAACCACGCCCCCAACTCATTTCCACTTCAGCTAATGAAACAAACCAATGTTTTAGTTGTTCTTCAGATAACTGCATCTTTTGGTAGTTGATCCATAGCATGTAGGTGCCATGACTTTGTGTGATAACCCAATTAGGAAAGTAACGTTCACATTGTTCTTTTACCCAACGACGGTTATCAGCAAGGTACATTTTTAATTCACCAACCCACTGTTGGCCTTGTAAGGTATAGGCTTGTAAAAAAGCGGGCACTGAAAAATAGCCAGGATTATGAATACCCGCAGCAATTAAGCATTGCTTGAATTTTTCACGATATTCAGGATTGGCAATAACAATATTGGCAATTTCAAGGCCAGCTAAATTGAATGTTTTAGCGGGAGAAGTACAAATAAAGGAGTGTTGTTCTACATATGTATTTACTGATGAAATAGGGTGATAAGTTGCGTCATCAAAAATAAAATCTGCATGCACATCGTCAGAAATAATAAAAACCTGATATTTTTGCGCAAGTTCCGCTATTTTTAATAAGTCACTTTTTTGCCATACCGTTCCTGTTGGGTTATGTGGCGATAGCAAAATAAAGCAGACAGACTGTTTAAACTTACTTTCCAAGTCATCAAAATCAATTTCATAATAGCCGTCACGATAAATCAACGGACTTTCTAATAGTTCACGTTGATTGACACAAACGGCATTGCTAATAGGATGATAAGCTGGTGACAGCGTTGTGACTTTATCGCCAATTTGTGTGAAGTTTTGAATATAAAGCGAAACCGCTTGAATAATACGAGGACAAAACACAATCGTCTCAGGGGCAACAACCCACTGATATTGCGTTTTAAACCAATTGGCAGCAACATTATTCCAATCATGGCTCAGGTCGGTATAGCCATAAATGCCTTTAAGATTAAATTGAGTGAGTTCATTAATAATAAAATCAGGCGCAGGAATATCCATATCTGCAACAGATAACGGGATAACATTGGCGTTACTATTACACCATTTTGCACTATAGGTATTTTGCCTAGAAATTAATTTATTAAAGTTATTCTGATACATGAGAAATCTCCTCGGCAATCGGGTTTAAAAACAAAATACTCGTTGTTATTAACATTGGTTATTCCTATTTTTTACTTTGCTATTACGAAATTTGGCTTGTGTGATAGTAGTCACATAGCGATGAAAGCAAGTTCTAGCAAAATTAAAGCTGTGGTTTAATGCCTGGCTGGGTAATTAGGTAGAGTAAAATGAAAAAAGATAAATACTTTCGTATTGTGCTGTTATTCAACGCTAATAAAGTGTATGACCGACAAGTGGTTGAGGGTGTTGGAGAATATCTTCAAGCATCACAGTGTCATTGGGATGTATTTATTGAAGAGGATTTTCGTACTCGGCTTGATAATATAAACCGTTGGGTTTGTGATGGTATTATTGCTGATTTTGATGATCCCATTATTACAAAACATTTAAGCCAATTACCATTAGCAGTTATTGGTGTGGGTGGTTCTTATCATCAAGAAGAAAATTATCCATCTGTACCTTATATCGCCACAGATAATTATGAATTAGTCCAGCAAGCCTTTTTACATTTAAAGCAAAAAGGGCTTAAACACTTTGCTTTTTATGGTTTACCAGCCAAAGATCACCCTCATTGGTCTAATGAACGAGAGCATGCATTTCGTCAATTAGTCACCAGTGAAAAATATCCGGGCATTGTTTATAACGGCATGGATATTACCCAAGAAAATTGGCAACATGCGCAAAACCGTTTATCCGATTGGATACAAACATTACCCCCACAAACAGGGATTATTGCAGTCACCGATGCAAGAGCGCGTCATTTACTGCAAGTCTGCGATAATTTAAATATTAATGTGCCTGAAGAAATAAGCATTATCGGTATTGATGACGAAGATATGACTCGTTATTTATCGCGCATTGCACTTTCATCTGTTGTACAAGGCTCACGGCAAATGGGATATTTAGCAGCAAAGCTTTTACATCAAACATTAGAAGGGCACTCAACAGATAAACAGCAAAGAATATTAGTCCCCCCTGTTAAAATTGTTGAGCGTCGTTCAACAGATTTCCATTCATTTAACGATCCTACCGTTGTACAGGCTATGCATTATATTTATTACAATGCTTGCAAGGGGATAAAAACGGAGCAAGTTTTAGATGCGGTTAATATGTCGCGTTCTAATTTAGAACAACGCTTTAAAAAGGAAATTGGCAAGACAATTCACACGGTTATTTATGAAGAAAAGCTCAAACGGGCTCAAAATTTATTAGCCACCACAACACTTGCGATACAAGAAATATCTGTGATGTGTGGCTATCCATCACTGCAATATTTTTACTCTATCTTTAAAAAAGAATTTGGTATGACGCCAAAAGAGTTTAGGGATGAGTGAGATAATCATGGCAAAAGGGAAATAAAAACACCTATCTCTTCCTACTATTCGCCCACGGATCACAGTCTAGGTGATCGATAACTTCAATCACATCATCAATATCTGCTTCAAGAGAATCAAGATATAGCGCTTCCACTTCTGCTCGTGCCCAAGGTGTTCTGCGCAAAAATTTTAAACTCGATTTCACGCTAGGATCACTTCTAAAGCAGTTAATTTTGATGAGTTGCCCTAATTTAGCCCAACCATATTTTGCTACTAGTGCATTTACTTGCATTTCAAGAGTGATGCCATGTAGCGGATCTTTAGAAATATGTCCTGTCATGATTTTCTCAAATACGTTTTAGTTATTTCAAAGGTAAGAAGCGGTGCAGAGTACAAGAAAGCGGAGAGAGTGGCAATAAACTAGGCTGAATAAAATAAAGGTGATGCATTGTTATCCAGATCCAGCATAACGTGTTGATTACAACACACCCATTAAATCCTTAACCATAATGACTAATACCATTTCTATTTATTATTAATTGGAATTTAACCTTAGACTGTCCTGAAGGTTTACCCGTTATTTTAACGCCTAAAGGCACTGCATTTTCAGGAAATAGCACCGTACTTGCATTAAATACATCATCTGATAATGCCAAAGGTGTGGGCGTTGAAACACAGTACAGCGTTAATGGCAGTAATTGGACTACATTAGAATTAAATAAACGTAATACCGTGATTAGTGCTGCAAAAAATGAGGGTGAAGTAACATTGAATTTTAGAGGTTATTACAAACAAATGGAGAAGGACGTTTTTCCTGGAACAGCAAATGCCACGTTAGATCTTGAGATTGTTTATCAATAAAACGTTTATTAAGCCAAGCCATTAAGTTAATTCAGTAAGTTTTAATGGCTTGGCTAATTAATTACTTCTTACGTGAAAAAGCAGAAAAAGAGTGTGTCACTTTTTTAGCGCTAATTATTTTATCTAATTGTTGTTGCAACTGTTTATCATCCATTGTCGCGCGATCATGTTGACGAAGATGCTCAGCCCAAGAAGCCACCATAAAAGTTTCCATATAAGTTTGAGCGTTATTTTCCGTAATCGCATCAGATGAAACAAACAATCCCCATGAATAACCGCCATCTCTTAAACGAACCGTTTTTAGTCGATTCATTAAACTGAGAAATTGCTCACGGTGAATTGCTTCAATTTGATAATTGACGGTAATTAACACAGGGCCTTTATCTGTTGTGATCTCAATAAGTCCATCATCAAGAATAAAGTGTTCTGAATGCTGTAAGTTGATGTTGTCGTGTTCTAATTTGACACGCAAAACACATAACCAAACTAAAATAATCCCAACCATTGCACACAGTAACGCGATCGTCACTGAAGTATGTGAAGCGATTTGTCCCCAAACGAGAGATCCTAACGCCATAGAGCCTGAAAACACAGTTAAATAGAGTGCAAGACCTCTCGCACGAACCCAATTAGGTAATGCTGTTTGTGCGGAGACCATTAATGTGGAAAGGGTGATTATCCAACTAAATCCTGCAAGCATACTGGCGAAAATAGCGAGATATTTTGAAGTTGCACTGGCAAAAATAAATAACACCAAAGCTGTACCTATGGTGCCAAAAGCAATGAGTGTGCTGGTGCTAAATTTTTCACGTAATGTTGATAAGCTAAATGCGCCAACGACAGCACCAATACCAATGCTAGTCGTTAATAAACCGTATAATGTCGCATCACCTTGCAATGAGACACGAGCCACTAGCGGTAACATTGCCCAATAGGCACTTGCAAAAATAAAAAAGCTGGTGGCTCTTATAATCGTTTTTATCAACGCGGGGCTATAACGCGCATAACGTAAACCAGAGATCATTGCTGCCACAACAGATTCAGCAGGGAGTTTCTCTTCTTCTTTTTTCTCACCTTCCCACCACCAGACAGCAAGGATAATGGCGATAAAGCTCAAGGCATTAAGTAAAAATGGAAGATAAAGACCGACTTGAGAAATCAAAATACCTGCAAGTGCGGGGCCTATTGCACGGCTGATATTAATTCCCATACTGTTTAAGGCAATACCTGATTTTAATTCATGAGGCTCAACAATACTTGGCACAATAGCTTGCCATGCAGGACCTAAAAACGCTGCTCCAGAACCCAAAACAAAGGTAATTAATAATAACCAGCCAATACTGATAACATTGAAATAAACCAAAACAGCCAATAGAGTGGCAGCACAGAGCATTAAGATATTAACGAAAATAAGCAGTTTTCGTTTATCGAAAATATCAGCAATGGCTCCAGCTGGAAGTGCTAATAAGAAAACAGGTAATGTCGTCATGGCTTGAATAGCAGCAATCATAACGGGATCAGGGCTTAGGTTTGTCATCAACCAACCAGCACCCACATCATTCATCCAAGTACCAATATTAGAAAATAGCGTTGCCATCCATAATACGAAAAAAATGCGATTACGTAAGGGCGACCATGCAGAGGCGCGTTGCGTTGCCATCGTCTTATCTCTCTTTGTTTGAAATGGCCGGTAAATAAATTACCGACCATCGTTATCATAAAAATTAGAATGCAAAACAAGAACAGCCTAAAGCGCCCCAAAATGCATTATCATCTGAAATAGGAATGGATGATTGGCGAGCGATATCATGTTGATGCCCATGAACATGGCAGGCACCACAGCATTGATGTAACTGATTTAATACCGCTGTTTTTGTCTCTTGTTGTAAATAAGAATAATGACCTGGCACTTTGATCACAGGCGACCAATCTGGTAATACGGGAATAGACGGCGGTGTTAATGATGAAAAATCACCATTTGCATACACAATTTTTCCATCCACTACCGTTAAAAGTGATTCAATTGCTTTGATCTCGTTTTCTGGCACTCGAAAATAATCAGCAGAAAGGGCGATAAAATCGGCAAGTTGACCTGCTTTAATTTGACCTTTTTTACCTTGTTCATTGGAGAACCATGAACTCCCCATCGTCCATAACATAAGCGCTGTATCTCTTTCTAAACGATTATCGCCGTCATACATTTGCAGACCACCCACAGTACGCCCAGAAACTAACCAATAAAGCGCTGTCCACGGATTGTAACTAGCTACACGGGTTGCATCTGTACCTAATCCCACAGGCACTTCTGCATTTAGCATTTTGGCGATAGGCGGTGTTTGTTTCAGTGCTTTTGTGCCATAACGTTGTGCAAAATATTCGCCTTGGAATGCCATACGATGTTGAATTGCTAATCCACCGCCAAGCGCTTTAACGCGTTCAATATTTTTCTCACTGATGGTTTCAGCATGATCGAAAAACCAATGTAATCCATCGAAAGGAATGTCTTTATTTACTTTTTCAAAGACATCTAACATACGACTAATAGATTCGTTATAAGTGGCATGTAAACGAAATGGCCAGCGATGTTCGACTAAATGACGGATCACTTTTTCTAATTCAGCTTCCATATTTTCAGGAAGATCAGGTCTTGGCTGTAAGAAGTCCTCAAAATCAGCCGCAGAAAAAGCTAACATTTCACCCGCACCGTTATGACGATAAAAATCACTGCCATCACCAGGTGATACCATTGATGTCCATTGTTGGAAATCTTCAAATTCTTGTTTTGGTCTTTGGGTAAATAAATTATAAGCAATACGAATAGTTAATTGATTATTCTTGGCAAGCTCATCAACGACTTGATAATCTTCAGGATAATTTTGAAAACCACCACCCGCATCAATAGCGCTAGTTACACCAAGGCGGTTGAGTTCTCTCATAAATTGACGAGTTGAATTCACTTGATATTCAAGGGGTAATTTAGGGCCTTTTGCTAATGCAGAATAGAGCAACATAGCGTTGGGTTTTGCTATCAACAATCCGGTAGGGTTGCCATGTTCATCACGCTGAATTTCGCCTCCCGGTGGATTGGGTGTCTCTTTGGTATAACCAATCGCACGTAAAGCGGCTTTGTTTAGCAATGCACTGTCATAGAGGTGTAATACAAAAACTGGCGTATCAGGAGAAACCGCATTTATTTCATCTAGCGTTGGCATACGGCGCTCTGCAAATTGAAATTCGCTCCAACCACCAACAACACGCACCCATTGCGGTGACGGTGTCACTTGTGCTTGTGCCTTTAACATCTCAAGAGCAATAGAAAGCGAAGGTACGCCTTCCCACCGTAATTCAAGGTTATAATTTAATCCACCGCGAATAAGGTGAAGATGCGAGTCATTAAGCCCAGGAATAATAATGTGTTTTTTTAGATCAATGATTTTTGTTTCTGCATTTTGAAACTGCATCGCTTCATCATTTGAGCCAATAAAAAGAAATTTACCTTGATAGACGGCTATCGCTTGAGCGATAGGATTTTCTCTATCAAGAGTATGGATCTCACCATTGATAAATATTTCAGTCGCGAAAGTTTTATTCATGATTTTTGATTTCCTATTTAAAAGGAATTAACCCTTTATTAAATAAAAGGTGTGAGCGTACCGCGCTTTATTAGCAATACAGATAACTATTTCTTTTTAAAATGAATTAAAGATATAAAAGTAAGTTTTTTTATGTTTATTCCAGCAGGTTTATTAAATTGTAGCTCAAGTTTATTTCATTACCATTTAAAACATTTGCTTTAAGGGATCAAAAAAAATGAACAAGATAGAGATGAGGTAATTAGTTGATATTCAATTGAATATCTATTATTTAAAACCTATTCATTTGAATTATCAATGTAGGATAAGCATTCACAATTTAATACCGTTATCGATTTGTTCTTTAATGTAATCGCTTTAATACTCACTAAATGTGCTAACGCGCGGTTTAATTGTCTGGTAGAGATCCCAAGCATTGCCGCTAATGGATCTCTTTTTTCTAATTGAAAAGAGAGTCCTTCTTGCTGAGTTTTAAAAAATAAATATCGGCGTAATTTAAATTCTGAAGAATAGGGGGATTGAGAGTGTTTTAACGATGATTGATAAAGTTTTTGGCTTAATTGTTGGCAAATAAAGGTCAAAAAATTTGCATCTTGTAATGCTTTTTGTCTGACAATAGAAAGCGGTAACGCTAATAAATAAGAAGGTACTAAGGCTTGTACAGTACTAAACACCATTTCATCTTTGGCTGAGAAAAGCTCTAAATCGCCAATAACACAGAAAGCTTGTTCAAAAGAAAAAACCACATGCTCACCATTTATTTCGTAGCGTTCAATCTGTAATTTTCCTTCCACTAAGCAGTATAAATGTGTTGCTTGGCTATTTTGCGTTATTAAGTATTCTCCTTTTTTCACTTCCATTAATCGCATAGAAGATAACAACGCATTAGATAAATAAGTATCGAGTTGATGCATTAAAATAAAAGCGTTACGTTTTTGTTCATCATTAACTATTAAATATTTGCTCAGTATTTTAATGTAAAAAGGTAAGGAGAAGGTTTGATACGAAATTGGCCATTATGTGGGGGTATTAATAAGGTTCACAAAGTCTGAGTTTATACATTGAATTCAATTTAACATAATATACATTATGCGAATCTTGGTGTCCAAATACGGATAGGCATTGAAATCTCTGTTTTTGGCTGGTTGATGTGATGTTGGTTGATTCTTAACTTAACACTTATTTACCAATGCTTTTTCTAAAGCTTGAATATAGTTTTGTTTTTTCTTCAAAGCTACAAACATTCCCCTGACAGTTATTAACTACCATTTGACGCCAAACAAAAATATCACAATGCATTACTTCTATAATTACCAACTTACTCATTGATACAGATGTGGTCACATGGTTAACAAACTGAATCTTAACTGGCCTGAATTTTTAGAAAAATACTGGCAAAAAAAACCTGTTGTACTGAAAAACGCATTTCCTGATTTTGTTGATCCTATCACACCAGATGAACTGGCTGGTCTTGCAATGGAACCAGAAATCGACAGCCGCCTTGTTAGCCTCACTGGCAACAAATGGGAAGCAAGTCACGGTCCGTTTGAAGACTTCAGCGAATTAGGCGAAGAAGGATGGTCACTGTTAGTTCAAGCTGTCAACCATTGGCATATGCCAGCAGCTGAACTGGTGAAACCATTTCGAGTATTGCCTGAATGGCGTCTTGACGACCTGATGATCTCCTATTCAGTGCCGGGAGGTGGTGTCGGACCACATATTGATAACTATGATGTTTTTATCATTCAAGGAATGGGACGTCGTCGCTGGCGTGTGGGTGATGCCCTGCCAATGCGCCAGTTCTGCCCTCATCCCGCATTACTGCATGTTGATCCGTTTGAGCCAATTATTGATGTGGAAATGGCACCGGGAGATATTTTATATATCCCGCCTGGATTCCCTCACGATGGCTTCACCTTCGAAGATACCATGAATTATTCTGTCGGCTTTCGTGGACCAAATGGCCGTGATTTGCTGAGTAGCTTTGCAGACTATGCACTAGAACAAGATCTGGGTGGGATCAATTATGGCGATCCAAACCTAACAGTACGCGACAATGCAGGAATAATGGAAGCTCATGAAGTTGAACGCCTGCGCGCCATGATGATTGAGATGATCAACAAGCCTGGTGATTTTGAACAGTGGTTAGGCCGTTTTGCAACTACACCGCGTCATGAGCTAGATATTGCACCTTCAGAACCACCTTATCAGCCAGAAGAAGTACTGAATGCGTTGAATGACGGTGAAAAACTGATCCGACTAAGCGGACTGCGCGTCCTACGCATCGAAGAGAGTTTCTTTGTAAATACAGAAGCTTGGGCTACCAAAGAAACGAAGGGAGCAAATGCATTATGCCAATTTACAGAAATTGGAGCAGATCAACTTGGTGAAGCATTGAAGAACCCTGCTTTTGTTGCGGAATTAACCGAATTTATCAATCAAGGATATTGGTACTTCGAAGAATAAGTGATATTTGCTGAATATGATAAAACACCTGCTTGCGGGTGTTTTATTTTGTCGTTTCCGCCCTCCTTCTTTCTCAAGTCAGATGGTGTTGGCTTCTTAACTACAACCTACAACAAAAAAACCTCGTCTTAACGAGGCTTCTATTACTGTAAAAATAGTTAATAGACTCTTTTATATCAGCCTATTCCCTTTTTCATCGACAACATTTTGTCCATCTTCTTTTGAAAAGGCACCTTTCTGTGCTTTTGGAAGAATATCCAAAACGACTTCTGAAGGACGGCATAACCGAGTTCCTAATGGTGTCACAACAATAGGTCTATTGATTAATATTGGATATTGCAGCATATAATCAATAAGTTGCTCATCAGTAGCATCAATATGACCAAGACCTAATTTATCATAAGGTTCAACATTCTTTCGTAATAATGCTCGAACTGAAATATTCATATCAGCAATGATTTTTTCTAAAATCTGTTTAGATGGTGGTGTGTCTAGATAATGGATAATTTCAGGCTCTATTCCACTATTTCGGATCATTTCAAGCGTATTGCGAGAAGTACCACAATTTGGATTATGATAGATTGTAATATTGCTCATAATGTCACCATCAATTTATTAACGTAAGTCTAAGTACTAAAGCAATTAATGTTACTGTCAGCACTGGGATAGTCATAATAATGCCCGTTTTGAAATAATAGCCCCATGTAATGGTCATATTTTTTTGTGATAATACATGTAGCCACAATAAAGTTGCTAAACTTCCTATTGGTGTAATTTTTGGACCGAGATCTGCACCAATGACATTGGCATAAATCATCGCTTCTTTAATTAAACCCGTCGCATTGCTACCTTCAATAGATAAAGCACCTACAAGAACAGTTGGCATATTGTTCATAATTGAAGATAAAAATGCGGTAATAAACCCTGTTCCTAATGTCGCTTCCCATATTCCTTTTTCTGCCAATGTGTTGAGTACTTCTGATAGATAATGAGTCAAACCCTCATTGCGTAATCCATAAACAACAAGGTACATACCAAGGGAGAAAATCACGATTTGCCAAGGTGCTTCTCGTAAAACTTTTCGAGTATTAATCGCCTTTCCTTGTGCCGCGACAAACCACAAAATTACGGCACCAACAGCTGCAATGGCACTAATCGGAATACCCAACGGTTCCAGTATGAAAAAACCAAGCAATAAAAGAAGCAATACCAACCAACCTGCTCTAAATGTTTTCACATCTTTAATCGCTGTCGCAGGCATCGCTAATTTAGAGGTGTCATATTGCTGAGGAATATCTTTGCGGAAAAACCAATGCAACATAATTAATGTCGCGATAATAGCGGCAATATCAACCGGAACCATCACTGAGGCATATTCCGTAAATCCGATATTAAAGAAATCAGCAGAGACGATATTGACTAAATTTGAAACAATTAAAGGCAAACTTGCGGTATCTGCAATAAATCCTGCCGCCATAACAAAAGCCAATGTTGTGCCTTTACTAAATCCAAGAGCGAGCAACATTGCAATCACAATGGGTGTTAAAATAAGTGCAGCGCCATCGTTGGCAAACAGTGCAGCAACGGATGCACCTAGCAGGATAATATAGCTAAATAAAAGACGACCCTTACCACCGCCCCATTTTGCAACATGAAGTGCTGCCCATTCAAAAAAGCCACTTTCATCCAAAATCAGACTGATAATAATAACAGCAACAAATGTGGCAGTTGCATTCCAGACGATATTCCAAACTACAGGAATATCTTGAAGATGAATGACACCTAACAGTAGTGCAACTAGTGCACCCGCGGTTGCACTCCAGCCGATACCTAAACCTTTAGGTTGCCAAATAACAAAAGTGATTGTTAGGACAAATATTAATACTGCAATAAACATAAAAACCTCTTTCAGAAGACTTATCTTCTAGTTTTTCATATCTGTTTTTTCATATATATAAAGTTAAAAAATTTTATTCAGAGCAGCAACTAACCGCTCCTTTCTTTTCAATAGTTCTAAGCAAATCTGCTATTTTATTTTTCTCTGTCGCGTAGGTGATTTCAATAATATTTTTCACCCACGGTAATAATGTGGGAGATAAACGATAATGAACCCATTTTCCATGTTTAGAATCAAGCAATATCCCACTTTCCCGCAACATAGCTAGGTGGCGAGAAGTCTTCGGCTGGGATAAGTTTAGGGCTGTATAGATGTCACAAACACACAACTCGCCAGATGCTTTAAGTAGCAACACAATATCTAGCCTTGTTTGATCACTTAATACCTTAAATAATTGCAATGGTTCCATATTTGCTCCTCTCTTTAGATTAGCTAAATTACACTTGCAACATATATCTGTCAAATCATATGTGTTTTAATGATTACTTTTGCAATCACCTTTCCACACAGGAAGCATACCCTGTTGACTTATATCAAATGAAACAAAGTTAAGCGAATCGATTCACCTTATTGATGAGATACCTCTCTTGACTTAATAACCAATGGGGTGAGAATGCACTAATACTTTAATTTTTCCTTATATGGCTGAAATGGCACTTAAAGACGGCATATAGCTGTATCTGTATCCCCTTACTTCCATTCGCTAAAAAATGCAGCGACGACATATTTCTTCATTATTTTTCAAAGCACATTTTCGATGAGTATATTAATGGCGGAGGAGCCAAAGGCGGCGGTGTATTATATATAATGGTGTTAATTCCATTGGTCATACCGTTAGCAATAGGATATTTTGTCTATCAAATTAAAAAGAATAGAAAACAAAGTTAATGAGTTTTCTTTTCATCGCTGTTAGTGAATAATTGGGAACTTCTTCGCTTTTCAAAACAGGATGATCAACGTTTAGATGCCTTATTTAATAGATGCCTTATTTAATAATCATCTCTAATTATCCTCAAAGGTGATTATTATTCGCGATATTTCTTTATGTGTGGATGTATGTAATAAAAAATCATAAGCAAATAATCAATTAATAACTTTGCACTCTTTATATATTAATTTAGCCATCTTACCTATATATGTATTTATCTATTTTTATTTATCGATATAATCTAAGAGCTTATCTTTATAAAAAATATCATAACTCATTGTGTGCTTTATATTTGACAAGGAAAATAAATCATGAAAAATAATATGATGTCTTTTACTTCGGCATTATGTTGGCTAAGTTTTTGGTTCGGTGCCGTTCTTGTTGGTGCATCATGGTTATATGCAAGGTTACAAGAAAAGGTATTTCTAACTGGATTAGATAAAGGATTTTTAGAGTTAACATCACCAGATAGCACTGTCGCATTAATGTTATCGATTGGTATTATGATGGTTGCTTTAGGTTTGATTTATGTTCCTTTATATTACTCAGCCATGTTTATCGGTAATACCGTGGCTATTTTAAGTAGAAAACCAATTAGAATTTAATTCTACCTATTAAAGTATTTTAATATTTTATTGAATTATCTTTCGACTTAAAATAAAAAGAGCCTAAAGGATCTTGTTTAGGCTCTCTTTTTCTATGGTTATTAAAATACTTTAGATGGACAACATAATTTTTTTAGCCCTCTAAAAACCCATAATAATGAATGCCAAATCAGTAGTAAGATAATTAAATTAGCAAAGATAAATAGTGCCGTTGATAATAACTGCATAAAACGGCTATTAGATGCCATACTCATATTTAATGATGCTTTTGCTAACGCAGAGACACCAAAGGAAAAACTCCAAAATGGTAATGAAAATGACTGTTTAACAAACCAAGGGATTAATCTCACCATAAATAAAAGTTGTAATAGGCCATAGCCTAATAACATTTTAGCGAAGAAGTCGATATGATTATCATTGATAGCCAAATATGCACTACAGGCAACTAAAGCAGGAGCTAATTGAATACCAAATGAGAGCCGTGACTTCTCATCCATTAACCCTTCACTACGTATTCTGTTTAAAATAGCAGGTTCTAAACTTAACCAAGAAAATACGCCAGCGCCAAAAAATAGAATACCCAAATCATTAAATCCAAATGCACCACATGCCATAGCACAGATAAAGTTATTCGCCACTGTCGGTAAATATAATGCAGGTGTGGTTGCCATTTTAGGATATTCACCCTTCCATTGATAACCAATCAGCCAACTGGAATACGCTAACTGAGCAATCGCACCGAGGCTAAATAATACAAGAGAAAATAACGGTGAATAAGGACTTAAACCTATCGATACTAAAACTGTTGTTGCGGGAAATAAACTGGTAAATCCACTGGCAACGGGATGTTTAACTTCATCAAGAATAGCGTGTCGATGAAATAACCATTTGCCCAATAGAAATAACGTCAGTGTTAGCCAAACCAAACAACCCACACTAATAAATATTTCACCAATATAAGCTGGATAGTTATGCTCTTTAGCCGCATAGCGCCATGCCATACCCGTACCTATCATCCCCAGTACTACACCAAAATAGCCCGATGCAAATTGTGAAGAGAGTATCTTAAATTTATTCATTAATATCATGCTGTTATCTTAACTCATATAAATGACATAGTGCATTGATGCTTTTCTTCTGAACATAGAATAATAATATAGATAATAAAAATTATTTTGATAAAGCGCATTTAAAATATAAGTTATGAATTATGACTCACTTTAAGAGTTTTCTCCCCTTATGTTCCCGAATATTCTGATGCTCGTGTAAATACGATAACGATATCTTTATATTGCCCTTTATTTCGGAGTTTATAAAAATGAATATCACGTTAAAAAAGGTTGGAACACTGTGTGTCGCTTCTGTTCTGCTTTTTTCACTTGCGGGTTGTTCTAGCATGACAAAACGCGACCGTAATACAGCAATTGGAGCCGGTGCAGGTGCTATCGGTGGTGCTATTTTAACTGATGGTAGCGCATTGGGTACTATTGGTGGTGGCGTCTTAGGTGGCGTTATTGGTCATCAAGTTGGTAAAAAATAACTGATATTGTCTTATTCAGCTAGGCTGGGTTTGTTGCTCAATAAGCCCAGTCTCAGCATTGTTAATTGCTATATCTAATCCCTCTTATCTTACAGTTGAAAACAAAAATCTTACTTATTATTAAAGATAAAAATCTTTCATATAAGAAAAGGATCTTGTTTTTAGCCTGATTTATCACAAACCCTACTTTTAAACTTGACTCTTTCTAGTGATAGCCTTTTACTTTCAATTATTATAACTATCGAGGGTAATTAAATGATTATTTTTATCACGGGTGCTTCTGCTGGTTTTGGTGAAGCCATTGCTCGTCATTTTATCAGCCACGGACACAAAGTTATTGGTACAGCCCGTCGTTTGGATAAACTGAATAACTTGCATAAAGAGCTAGGTGAACAATTTTATCCATTACAGTTAGATGTGACAGATAAAAAAGCAGTCAGTGAGATTTACACTCAATTACCTGAAAAATGGCGCGAAATTGATGTGTTAGTCAATAATGCAGGATTAGCCCTAGGTTTAAATACCGCCGATAAAGCCAACCTTGATGACTGGGATACGATGATCGAGACAAATAATAAAGGTCTGGTTCATGTCACCCGCGCTATTCTTCCTTTTATGGTAGAACGAAACAAAGGTCATGTTATTAATATCAGCTCAACAGCAGCTTCTTGGCCTTATATGGGCGGTAATGTTTATGGCGCCACTAAAGCATTTGTTAAACAATTTAGTTTAGGATTACGTGCTGATCTCCAAGGTAAAAAAGTCCGTGTGACCGATATTGAACCAGGACTTGTTGGTGGTACAGAGTTCTCATTAGTTCGTTTTAAAGGTGATAGTAATAAAGTTGAGCAAACTTATGCTAATGCAAATGCGTTAACACCTGAAGATGTGGCAGAAGCGGTATATTGGACAGCAACATTACCTGCTCATGTAAATATCAATACCCTAGAAATGATGCCTGTTAGCCAATCATTTGCAGGCTTAAGTGTTCATCGTCAGAGCTAAACGCACTGAAAACTCATATTTTATTAAAGCATCAGCTATAATTATTAAGATATAATAGTCATTGACAGCAATAGCGACATAACTTTAGAGGATAGCAACCATGATCAACACACTCACTAAGAAACAAGTTATCAGAACAATGGTGTTCTCCTTATTTCTTGGTTTATCAGTGTCTTCTTTTTCTTCTGTTACCGCTTCCACTAATGTAACCATTAATGGTGATGGCTATGATAATGTCTTAGATAAAGAACAAGCTCGACAAATGAAAGAGGATTGGGATCAAAAGCGTGAGCTACGTACCCAAGTCAATCAGCGAGAAAAAATTGAATTTAATAAAGTAGATAAAGCCATTGATGAGCGGGATGCTTGTCTGAAAAGTGCAAACGTCTACGCTTATTGGGAGCCTGAAACTCGTCGTTGTTTAGACAGTAATACGGGTCGCCCTGTTAACCCATAAGAAAATCGTGTAAAACAGTGATGTTTTGCTTTGTAAAACAAGGAGTGATTGAAATGAAAAAATATGTATTTGCAGTAATGGCCACACTGGTTGCATTTGCACCTTTAGCCGCAAATGCGGGTTGTGATGAAGTCGTTGAGTCTATTCAACAAAAAATCGTTAATAATGGTGTGCCAGCCGCTAACTTTACTTTAACTGTCGTTGAAAACGACCAAGTTGCACAAACAGAAGGTAAAGTTGTTGGAACTTGCGAAAATGACAGCAAGAAAATCATCTATACTCGTCATTAATCTATAAGTTGATAAAATCTTGTGTTAAAAAAGGGCGCAATGTTAGCGCCCTTTTCCTTTGTTTATCAATGACTACTCTTCTGATTTATCTGATCCGCTCTATCTTATTTAGTCTTAATTTTATGTGCTATTTTTATCATTAGTATGTTTGCGACTAAATCAGAAAAAACAAAAACACCCAATGAATTTACTCATCAGGCATTTAAAAGTAACAAGTTTGGTATCGTTTAAAAACAGATAGTAATCCACTTCGTTACTTATTTATATTCTCTCTTAAGCAGGTACAGCGATTTCCAACTGACTTAAATCGAGGTAACAAGAGAGATCACGTTCTTCAGGACGTAACAAATACGGGATTTCACCAATCAGCGGTGCAGGAATATGCTGAGACAGCCTTTCCACAATTTTCGCGTAATAAGGTAATCCTGGATTTATTCTGTTCGCAACCCAACCTACTAATTTCAAACCATCATTGATAATAGATTGCGCTGTTAATATTGAGTGATTGACACAGCCTGGTTGAATACCAACAACCAAAACAACTGGGATTTGTTCTTTCACCACCCAATCAGAATAAAAAGTATTATCATCAAGCAGATAACGCCAACCACCATTACCTTCGATAACAACACACTCTGCTTTTTTACTTAAATTGTCGAGCTCATTTGAAATTTTATTAAAATCGATTTCATTTTCGCTAACATAACAATTATCAAGCAAAATAGGATTAATTTCGTCGTAGCGAACTTCAACTGGTGATGAATTATGAATAATCATAGCGTCACGATTACGTTCACCATCAGCCGTTTCATGTAATTCTGTTGCAATAGGCTTATAACCTACTGCCGTTGACCCGCCACGATTTAATGACTGAAGAAGTGCTCGGGTTACAACAGTTTTACCCACGTTGGTATCTGTCCCCGTAACAAAAAAGCGTGTTAACATATAATTTACTTCCGTTATGACAGATAAATCAGGTTCATAAAAAATGACAGAGATTAGAGTTTAGGGTAACACTGTTTCTGGTGGCTTGAGGTAGCTCAATTTTTTAGTTAATTGCTCAAAAATAGAGAATTCGTTAATGATCAATTGACGCATTTACGCATACAAAACAGTTTTGTTACGTTTTATTTAGCTTAATTTAGCCTTGCATTAATTCAATTAACAAAGAACCGTTGTACAGCGCTTCTTTCACTAAAGATGCAGCTGGCAATGTACCTTTATTTCTTAACTCTGTTTCTTCAATAATGAGTGACTTTGCATAACGAGGCATGACGTGATCTTGAATATGATTCAGCATCAAAGGAAAGAGCACTGATTTAGCGCGACATAGCGGCGAACCAATTAATATTTTTTGCGGATTAAAGATATTGATCATAACAGCCAAAATAAAACCTAATCGCTGAGCGACTAAATTTACAATTTCAAGCGCGGGTTTATCGCCAACTAATATCGCATCACACAATGTCTCCACAGTTATAGGATATTTGTTTAGCAACGAAGTGGGATCTTCTTGAGCTAATAATTGGGCTTTCTTAATTAATTGAGGAATAGCAATTTCTGTTTCTAAACACCCTTTTGCCCCACAATAACAGCTATTTTGAGAATCGATAACTTTAGTATGTCCAATTTCGACGGCGCTATGGCTGTTAGAATGTAATGTTTTTCCATTGTTTATTACGCCAGCACCAACAATGTCATCGATAACAATTTGCAGAACGTCTGAATTGTTTTTTGCCGCACCATATAAAGATTCGGCCATTGTCCATGCAGTTACGCTATGTTGTAAAAATACAGAAACACCTGTTTTTTCATGGATTTTATCGGCAAGTGGAATGTCTTTAATATCATAATAAGGTGAGCTATAAATAACGCCACTAATAGGATCAACAATGGCATTCATTGTAATGCTAATTGCCGTCAATCTTTCAACATGAGATTGATAACGCTCGAAGAATTTATCAATTGCAACTAAAAAATGATTAAGAAAATCATCGCTGTATTCCTTGGGGAAATCGAATGTATCTTCAGTAACCAGTTTGCTATCTAATTCTCTTAAACTAAAAAGTAAACTGCCTTTATTGACGCGAATACAGAGAAATTGCCAGCCTTGGCTTTCTAATTTTAATCCGACAGCAGGCCTGCCTCGAAATCCCACATCTGGGAATTCCGTTTCATGAATAAGATGCGCTTCAACTAATTCTCGCGTGATCTTAGTAATACTTGCTGGCGCAAGCTCTGCCTTTTTCGACAATGAAATACGAGAAATGGGACCATGTTCATCAATCAAGCGAAAGACTGTGCCAAGATTAAATTGTTTTACGTGATCGATGTGGCTAGGTTGGTTCCCCATTGAATGCATCCTTAATTAAAGAGCCATAATTAATTCGAGGCTCCAAATAATTCATTACCGATTATGTCGTCAATTTGTAATAATTGTACAATACTTACATAAAAAGCGTGATCAAAAACACAGATAAATCAAGATTTTTGGTGATCTAAGATATTTTTTAACAGCAATTGCGTTAATCGATTCGCCGCAGCAGGAATAGTTCGTTTATTATGTGAAACTAACCAAACTTCAGAGAACGCTTGAGAATTTGCAAAGTGTAGATAGTGCACTCCATCAACTTTCATTCGCGTAAATGATTTTGTCACAATAGAAATACCAAGCCCTGCTGCAACTAGCCCTAAAATTGTCATGGCTTCACCCGCTTCTTGTGCAATAGTTGGCGTAATTCCTGACAGACTAAGTAACTGAATAATCTCATCATAAAGTGCCGTACCAACATCTCTCTCAAAGAAAACAAAAGGATATTGCCCAATATCTTGAATATTGACCCCCGTTTCTTTGTAAGCAAGCAGTGGATGCCCTTCATAAACCGCTAATATAAAAGGCTCACGAAACAATAGCTGGTGGTGCAAATTTTCGGGTAATGTTGTGTTTCGCATGATCCCTAGATCAATACGCCCCGTTAGTAACGGCGATATCTGTTGTTTTGTATTCATTTGATGCATATGAATACCGACTTCTGGATAGTTTTCTCTAAACTGTCGCAAACTCAAGGTGACTAAATGCATAAAAGGCGTTGTTGAGGTAAAACCAATTGAAATTTCACCTAATTCACCTTTTTCCATTCTAGCGGCGCGCGTTGCGGCTGCGTTGACCTGCGCCATAATTTGATACGACTCTTTTAAAAACATTTGTCCTGCGGGTGTTAACGAAACAGAACGGTTTGTTCGCTCTAAAAGTCTAGCGCCTATTTCACCTTCAAGTGCTTGTATTTGTTGGCTTAAAGGAGGTTGAGAAATATTCAATCTTTCTGCTGCTTTACCAAAGTGAAGCTCTTCTGCAACAGCAATAAAGTAACGTAAATGTCTAAGTTCAATATTCATATTTCTCTCATGTCGCCATTGATACTTTAAAAGTCTTATTTCTAATGATTAATATATTAGACAAAAAAATCAAATATTTCTAACATTGACATAAATCAAATTTAAGTAATGGAAGTTTAATCAATATGGATACTCACGAAATAGACAGTAAAAGTATGAGCTTAGGCACTGATATTTCAGACAATACACCAAGTATAGAAAAGCCTGCTCAACACCAATCTAACCCTAAACACTATATTCAACGTGATGATGCACTGTATATAAAAGTGACAGTGTCATTTTTTATGGTCGGTTTAGCGACATTCGCCTTACTCTATTTTGTGCAACCCATATTACCGGTGTTATCTAACGAATTTTCCGTCAGCCCAGCAACCAGTAGTTTAGCTCTCTCACTTTCAACCGCTTTAATGGCATGTGGATTATTAATCACTGGCCCACTTTCAGACGCCTTTGGTCGTAAGAATGTCATGGTTATCGCACTGTTTTGCGCCGCATTTTTTACATTATTAAGTGCGACAATGAATAGCTGGACAGGTATTTTAATTACGCGAGCTTTAGTTGGACTTTCATTAAGTGGCGTTGCAGCAGTAGCAATGACGTATTTAAGTGAAGAAATTCACCCTGCTTATCTCGCATTATCAATGGGTTTATATATTAGCGGAAACTCTATTGGAGGAATGAGCGGGCGCGTTATTACAGGGGTACTAAGTGATTATTATTCTTGGCGTTTATCCGTTGTTATTCTCGGTATTTTTGCCCTTTTTGCTGCAATTACTTTCTGGAAGATATTACCAGCTTCACAGCACTTTAGGCCGACAGTATTAAAACCTCGCAATCTTCTTATAACGACTAAATTGCATTTTAGAGATAAAGGGCTGCCTTTGTTATTTATTGAAGGTGGTTTATTAATGGGTGGTTTTGTTACTTTATTTAACTATATCGGCTATCGTTTATTAGACGCACCCTATTCATTAAGTCAAACTACTGTGGGTCTGATTTCTATCGTCTATTTAAGTGGTACTTATAGCGCATCCAAAGCTGGCTTATTAACCACTAAATACGGTTTAGGTAAAGTCTTTATTGCTGGAATTTCAATGATGTTAATTGGCATATTGATTACTTTGATTGAATCACTGCCCGTTATCTTTATTGGGATGCTTATCTTAACGACAGGTTTCTTTGCTGCACATGCAGTCGCAAGTAGTTGGGTTGGTCGTCGCGCTAAACGAGGAAGAGCCCAAGCCTCTTCACTTTATCTTTTTACTTACTATGCGGGATCTAGCCTTGCAGGCACAGTGGGCGGATTATTCTGGGTGAGTTTTGGCTGGCTTGGTGTAGGGTTATTTATTGCCCTTTTAATGTTAACAGCCTTATTAATAGCATTACACTTAAACAAAGTTGCCCAGTAATTTATTGATAATTAACAAAGTGCAAAAGCAGGTTAACGCGGTTTAATGTTGTCGATTTTGCACTCCCTTCTTAAGGTATAAACTTATTCTTTAAGAAGGGATTACGATTATGGCTATTATAAAACTATCTATTACCCTGCTATTTCTCTTTTTTACATCTATTACAAATGCATTTACAGAACGGTGCCCACCAACAAAACCAGATTGCAATGTTATTGATGGAACGTTAATACAGTCGAATGAAAAACAAACTAACTTTGATTTAAAAACCATCAAATAATCCCTTTTTAGGAAAAATATCATCCAAATATGCCCTTTTCACGATATACTGTATAAATAAACAGTGTATCGTGTTTTTGAAATTTATCGCTGTTAGGCGATGTACTTTTCACTGAAGCTAATGTATTGTTTTAAACAAAGGCTAGTTGTATGTTGTAACTAAATAAGGATGTTAAGATGAATCGATATGATTTAATTGAGCAATTCAATCTCTGTTTTCAGCAATTAGAAATTGAAATTAAAAAACTAACTGATGTGTTGAAAAATTTAACTTTATTACCATCAGCAGTATTTGAATTACCTGAAGTGAGTAAAGAAGAGGAACATGATGAGGTTGTTCGCGTTACGGTGTCACCTTGCTATAATGAGGAAGCTAGAGATCTCACTTTAAAGCTAATGGCGAATCTTTTTATTTATGACAATGCACCGCACATTAGTAGTAAGCGCGCTATTCGTTTACCCGGAGTGCTTTGCTTTAGTACAGATAATCAAACATTTAAGTCTGTAAAAAAACAAGTTGAGCAAATTAATTTATTAAAAAAACAGCTTTCCGATATTGTTACTAAAGAGTCTGGTATATCGAAGGAAGAGCGTTTTGATTTCGTCCATAATCAATTAAAAGGCTTAATTACGCTCAATGCTTATCGTACCCTCACCCTATTGTCTGATCCAGATACAGTGCGTTTTGGTTGGGCGAATAAGAATATTATTAAGAATTTAACGCGTAACGATGTTTTGACTCAATTAGAGAAAAGTCGCGAAGCCAATCGTGCAGTCCCCCCTTATACCAGTGAACAATGGGCTGAACGTCTGGATAAAGAGATCATCACTCTTTCTCAATTACCTGAAAATACAAAATTAAAAATAAAGCGTCCTGTCAAAGTGCAACCTATTGCGCGGGTTTGGTATTCAGAACTTCAAAAACAAGTGCAATATGCGTGTCCTTTGCCTTTATTAGCTTTCTATATTGATAAAGAGAGCGACTTTAAACCCGTTATAGGCGAACTTCCTGATTATGATGCCGATAACATTCAAATTCGCCATCGCCCTAAAGCTAAAAAGCTGCAATTAATTATTCCAAGAATGCATTTGTATATTGAAAAATAGAGAATGTCTTATTTTTCAATAAGTTTAATTGAGCTTCCTTGAAGGATTTGCTGAAGATAATCATTAAGCTGAACAAAATGATTGTCTTCAATATCTAAATGGATTGTTATCACCACATTGTTTTTTAATGCAAGGATAATATTTTTTCGATCAAGGGTAATTTTTTCGAGCGTATTAATGGCTTCAATATCAGATAAATGGGTCATTAAACCAATTGAGTTATCTATATCTTCATCTTCTTCATCAAATCTTGAAAGAATAATGAAATGATCAGGAGAAACAGCATCATCCCCTATTCCGATAATGGTGACATCATCTTCGACATAGCAATTAACTTCTGTCGCAGTAAACGTAATTTCTTCAGTCATTACTTTTCCTATAAGATCTAAAAATCCCGCCATTATAGCGGGATTTAATATCGGTTAAATAAGTGTATTTAACACTTATTTTTTCATGCTACCAACCATATCTTCTGGACGTACCCAGCTATCGAATTCTTCCGATGTCAGATAGTTCAGTTTCAATGCAGATTCTTTTAGCGTTAAGCCTTCTTTATGCGCTTTCTTAGCAATTTCAGCGGCTTTATCGTAACCGATATGAGTATTTAACGCAGTAACTAGCATCAATGATTCATGCAGTAGTTTATTAATACGTTCACGGTTTGGCTCAATACCAATTGCACAGTGCTCATTGAAACTACGCATACCATCAGCCAATAAACGGACTGATTGTAAGAAGTTATCAATGATCATTGGGCGATAAACGTTCAGTTCAAAGTTACCTGATGCGCCACCAATATTAATAGCAACGTCATTACCCATAACTTGAGCACATAACATTGTTAATGCTTCACATTGTGTTGGGTTAACTTTACCTGGCATGATTGAACTACCTGGTTCGTTTTCAGGGATAGCGATTTCGCCAATACCACAACGAGGGCCAGAAGCTAACCAACGCACGTCGTTAGCAATCTTCATTAATGATGCAGCTAAACCTTTCAATGCACCGTGTGAATGAACTAATGCATCACAAGTTGCTAATGCTTCAAATTTATTAGGAGCCGTTACAAAAGGCTGGCCAGATAATTCAGCGATACGCTTAGCAACGCGAACAGCATATTCTGGATGGGTATTTAACCCCGTACCCACTGCTGTACCACCGAGCGCTAATTCACAAACATGAGGAACGGAATCATTGATATGTTTGATGCTGTGCTCAAGCATAGCAGCCCAACCAGAGATCTCTTGACCTAATGTCAGTGGTGTCGCATCTTGCAGGTGAGTACGACCAATTTTAACGATATCATGGAAAGCTTCTGCTTTCTCTTTGAATACTTTCAGCAGTGATTTTAATTCTGGCAGTAAATCCTGACGTAATGCAATAACAGCAGCGACATGCATGGCAGTTGGGAACACATCATTTGAACTTTGACTTTTGTTAACATCATCATTCGGATGGATTTTGCGTTCCATGCCACGGATACCACCAAGTATCTCACTACCACGGTTAGCTAACACTTCATTCATATTCATGTTTGATTGAGTGCCAGAACCGGTCTGCCAGATTGCTAATGGGAATTCAGTTGGGTGTTTACCTGCAAGCACTTCATCTGCTGCGGCGATAATTGCATCAGCGCGCTCTTTTGGTAATAAACCTAAATCCATGTTAACACCAGCGGCTGCTTTCTTCGTGATAGCAAGCGCATGGATAAGTGCAACAGGCATTTTTTCAACTGAAATACGGAAGTGTTCAAGAGAACGCTGCGTTTGAGCTCCCCATAACTGGTCAGCAGGTACTTCGATTTGCCCCATTGAGTCTTTTTCAATGCGAGTGGCTGCCATTTCAATCTCCTTAAGTACACAGAATAATTGATTAATTCCGAATCACTTTCTAGTAAATAACTCGGATACCAGTATCATGCCATAAACAGAATAATAAATATGAGAGCTAAAGCGAGCTTATGAAATTTATAACAGAATGAAATCTGTTGATTTTTTTAGAAAAATACGGTTGGCGACCTTATTTCATTGCCAACATTATTATTTAAGCTTTCATATTTATATCCATACTTATTATGAGCCTTTATTATTCATCATAAATAGAATTACATCACAATTAAATATTGTCTAAATTGAAAAAAGAGTAAAAAAAGATGTTTTTAATGCTTATTTTATTTACCTTATAAATCATATTCATTTTGCTTTAAACTCATTATGTTAGCGAGTAACTAAGTAAGTTCTGATTGCGATTTTATTCCACTAAATCTATATTTACGGTTAATATAGATGGCGATGTACATATGTGGATTATCTATATTTAAATTTAGTAAAATTTATCACCAATTTATCGGGTTGTTTAAGGGTTACAAAACAGCCTTTATAACGTACATCGCCGGATGTACACAGAGGATGGACTAGAATTATGAAGAAATCGCTTGTCGCTGTTGGTGTTATCGTCGCACTGGGTGTTGTTTGGACTGGTGCGTCGTGGTACATGGGCAGCAAAATTGAAAGTCGCTTACAGGAAGAAACGAAACTAGCTAATGTCCAATTAGCGCAACTTGCTAAAAATGCACAATTTGGCGCTGATGTTAAACTTGAAATTCGTGACTATAAGAAAGGGGTTTTTACCTCTAATGCAGACTTTGCTGTCGTGATTTCAAAAGATGCTAGTGATGCAGACCAAGAGAAAAAAGTAGAAGAAGTTATCTTCACTACCGATATTGATCATGGTCCATTCCCTCTTTCTGATCTGGCTAAGTTTAATTTAGCACCCAAATTAGCAGCAATGAATAATACGTTAGTCAACAATGATACAACGAAAGAATTATTCAAACTGACTAAAGAGAAATCTATTTTTGATATCCATACTTCTTTAGCATTCGATGGTGGAGTTTCAGGTGAAGCGAAACTAAATCCTATCGATTTTACTGAAAATGGTGACACCGTTAAAACGACGCCTCTAACGGTTGAATTCTCATCAGATAAAGATGCAACAAACTTCACAACCAAAGTTAAAGGTGACCAAGTTGTTGTGACTAAAGAAGGTGAAGAAACTTTCACAATTAAAAATATCGCGGGTTCTGTTGCAGGAACAAAAGTTAATAACGATCAATACTTATTTAATGAGCAGTTATTAAGTTTTGCTGAAATTGCACATACCAGTAAAGACAAAGCGTCTGATTTCTCGCTGAAAGATTTTTCTCTGACAACCAAAAGTGATATCAAAGATAAGCTCTTTAACATCTCTCAAACTTATTACTTTAAGTCACTAAATGTTGCAGGATTCGAATTTGGTGCAGGTAAATTTGGCTATTCAATTGATAAAGCTGATCCAGATGCTATGTTGTTATTAACCAAAGTTTATAACAACTCATTGTTACCGTGGAATAAAAATCATTTCGATAGTTCAGAAATGGTTGAACAAGCCGTTCGTGATGTTCTGGAAAAAGGCTTAGTTTTCCGTATCGATGAAGCCTCTTTAACAAATAAAAGCGGTGCAAGTAAGTTAGCCTTTAACTTAGACTTAAATGCTTTTAACGTTAAAGTATTAGAAAGCCAAGAGAAATCACCAGCAGAGTTATTTAACTATCTGTTTAAAAACATTGATTTCAATGTTGATTTATCTCTTCCAATGTTAGCTGAATTCCGTAACACCACTCAATATCTTGATGCGGCTCGTTACCAAGAAACCGCATTAACAGATGAAGATAAAAAAGAGATCGAAGCAACAACAGCGGCTGATATTGAACAGTTAAAAACTGAGCTACAGCAAAATATCAACCAAATTTCTCAAGACGAGAAAGATGCATTACCACTGATGTTACTGGCTCAAGATGGTAACGCATTAAACATGAAACTGAACTATGCTGCTGATAAATTTACCATGAATGGTAAAACTTATACTTTTGATGAATTTATGGAAGTGACCCAAGCTCCTCAAATGTTAGGTTTAGCAGCAATGTTATTCGGTATGGGTGCATCATCTTATGATTACGATGATTCTGATTATTCAGAAGAAGGTTATCAAGAAGAAATCACTGAAGATCCAGCTATTATCGAAGAACAAGAAATCTTAATTCCTGAGCAACCAGCACAAGCTCAATAATTAACTTTTTGTTAGAACGGTACGTTGTTAAAACAATCATCTGTTAAAACAATAAGCTGGTAAAAAATAAATAAACACCCCATTTGTGAATAACATAATGGGGTGTTTTTTTAGCATCGTATTTTAATTAACAATCGCGATCTTTAACCAGAACATGGTGATTATTCCATTCCTCTTTGCAACAAGAATCAATGGCTTTATTAACTATTCCAGCAAGCGTATTTACTGTTGACATAATAGACGTGAATTGTGCGCAGACCTGACTACAGCTAGATGTTTTTTCATTCGGCTTAGGAATGTTCGGTAGTGTCAAACTATCACAGAGAATTTCTTGTAATACTAAAGAGAAATTCGCAATGCCTGTGGTGTAAATATACGAGCGTCCCCCTGTTTGCTCCGCTAAACGTATATACTCTTTTGTTACGCGATCTCTATCAGCCACACTTGGGAAACGATCGAGGTTCGTTGCACTATCGTCTGGCGTTCCTTGGTAGGTATATACTTTGACTTTTTCTTGTTGGGCAACAGCAATCGCTTCGTCATTTTTTATCTTTGCCGCGTTGGTCAATATACCTCCGCCACCTTCCATACCTTCATCACCCAAAACAAAAACAGCACGACGAGCACCATCACGCCAATCAAAATGCTTACTTAAATCAATCACTGCACGACATAAATCTTCTTTATTACCCGCATGATCACGCCCATCAGCCTCTTTAAAAGGCTTTCTTGCCTGTAAGCGACTTTCAGGTACGCCTAGCGCTTTTAAATAGTCACTAGCTGATTGATCAAATTTAGTATCATCCCATGTACCTTCAATACCTAAAAAAGTCACCCGAAGTTTTGATGGGCAATTTTCCAGTGCTTTTTGTATTGCAATATCAATATCTTTACTTAAATCTGACGACTCATCAGACATAGAACCACTGGTATCAATCACGACAACTAAATCTAACGCAATCGTGCCATCACCCGTAACGACTTGTGAGCCATAACTAAGATTATTTGCGGATGAAGGCGGAAGTATTTTGGACATTAATTGGTGTTGTATATTATCATTTTTCTTTTCAAAACTGAAATCAGAATTCTCATTCATATTTATATGCCTTAATTTAAAATAATTAGGTTTCTATTAAAAAATCATTGTGGAAATAATTACATTCAGTTGAATATATTTATTTAACAGCAATCTATTATGGCGTTAATTCCCTATTCTTTATCCCTTATTTAATAAAAGAGATATTTTATTTTTTAGTTCTATTTTATGTATATAAATAAATTCAAGAAAAAACAAACTTTGTTATTTTTATAAAAATAATCTTTTCATTCTTTATTCAATTGCTTTAACCCGTGACAAACAAGCCACCTATTAAAGCAAACCATAACAAAATGATATTTCAGTTATTTTTTACTCACTTCCCCCTTTCAAACCTATCAAAATAACTGATAAGACATTTCAATTATAATGATAAATATTTTTAAACTTAATTTTTAATGTATCAATTAACCTGATAATACACGTCAATTACATTGAATATTGTAGCTAATAAATAAACACGTCTTTTTCCCATTTTTTATTTTTTAACTTAAAATTGAGAAAAAACTGCATTTTCAGTTTTAAAAATAGCCAATTTAAGTTTATTTATTAGTGAATAAAACAAAAATCAGTCATAATTATCTACAACTCATTTATATTTACCCGATTATAAGAAAATCACTATAAACGATAGATTTTCATTATTTCTATTAAAAGGAAAATAACGCGTGATTGACACACAGTTGCCTTTAACCGATTTACATCGCCATTTAGATGGTAATATCCGCCCTCAAACTATTTTAGAGTTAGCAAAACAACATAATATTGCGCTACCAGCTTATGAATTAGAAGCATTGCGCCCTCATGTACAAATTACAAAAAATGAGCCAAGCCTTGTTAGCTTTTTACAAAAATTAGATTGGGGTGTGGCGGTTTTAGCTGATTTAGACGCATGTCATCGTGTTGCTTATGAAAACGTAGTAGATGTGGTTAATGCTGGTATCGATTACGCTGAGCTGCGATTCTCACCTTATTATATGGCAATGAAACATCAATTACCGGTTGAAGGTGTCGTGGAAGCCATTGTTGATGGTGTACAAAGCGCACGACAATCACACGATGTAGATATTCGTTTAATCGGTATTTTAAGCCGTACCTTTGGTGAAAACGCCTGCCAACAAGAATTAAATGGCTTACTAAAACATCAAGATAAAATTACAGCGCTTGATTTAGCCGGTGATGAATTAGGTTTTCCTGGTCATTTATTCCAACCTCATTTTAATCGTGCTCGTGATACTGGCTGGAATATTACGGTTCATGCTGGTGAAGCGGCGGGTGCAGAAAGTATCTGGCATGCCATTAAAGAATTGGGTGCAAGTCGTATTGGTCATGGTGTTAAAGCGATTGAAGATCCACGCTTAATGGATTACCTTGCCGAGCATCAAATTGGTATTGAGTCTTGCTTAACGTCAAATATTCAAACTAGTACTATCAATTCGTTAGCAGAGCATCCTTTAAAAACATTTTTAGAGCATGGCATTATTGCCTCTCTTAATACCGATGATCCTGCGGTTGAGGGTATTGAGCTAAAACACGAATATACCGTTGCGGCGCCTGCTGCTGGATTAACGCCAGAGCAAATCCGCCAAACACAGATTAATGGCTTAAGAATGGCATTTATTAGCCAAGCAGAACGTGACGCATTAATTAAGAAAGTAAGCTCACGTTAAGATTTGATCGCTTTTTGATTAAAACCACCTGTTTATCAGGTGGTTTTTTATATTTATTGAAAATGGATGGAATGATTAATGGCTCTTAGGCTAGAATTAATTTTCAAGGGGCTATTAATCATTAAGGAAAAGCTATGTGGAATATTCATCCGACAAGAGGTCAATATAAATTATTAGCACAATATCTATCACCAATTGATGCTTCTATTGAAGCAGGTTTTCTTCAATCAGAAGGCATTGATGCGATCCTTTTAGATGAAAATATTGTTTGGAATAACCAAGTGTATGCTCAAGCGACTGGGGGGGTAAAATTACTCGTCAACTATAAAGAATTTGAGCAAGCACAGACAATGCTTAATGAACTTTACCAAGGCAAATATAATATCAACGATCAGTTAGAACCCATCGATTGTGAATTAAAGGTTGATGTGAAAAATAATAAATCTGACTATTTAAATATGGGGCTTGTATTTTTAGTCTTTTTTACACTGGGTTTAGCCCTTCCGTTTAAATCAAAATATCAATCGCTATCAGACGAAAAAGAGAATAAAGAAAAAGCTCAATAAATAAAAAAAGCACCGATTAATTGTTAAATCGATGCCGTTTTTCCTAATGAACCCAATAATCAATATTCACTTAACGTTATTGTATCCACCAGCTTAAATTCATTATTTTTTCTCTGCTCTTTTACCTTGATTGGCATAGCGCTGCGCTAACACAGCACAAACCATTAATTGGATCTGATGGAAGATCATTAATGGCAATAACATTACCCCAACAGTTGCTGCTGGAAATAACACATTCGCCATAGGCACACCATTTGCTAAGCTCTTTTTAGATCCACAAAAAACAATAGTGATTTCATCTTCTTTATTAAAACCAAGCAATCTTGCACTGTACACGTTCACAAAAATAACAATCGCTAACAGAATACAACTCACTCCTGCAATCGTTAATAGTGACCAACCGTCAATTTTATGCCAGATCCCTTCAACAACCGCCTCACTAAACGCCACATAAACCACCAGCAAAATAGAAGAACGATCCGTTCTATTAACTAATTTCTTATGCTTATCAACCCAACGACCAATTAAAGGGCGTGATAAGTGACCAATAATAAAAGGCACCATCAATTGCAGTAAGATCGATTGAATCGCCCCAGCAGTATCAAAATCATTCGCAGAGCCTTGCGTTTGCATTAAAAAACCGACTAATACGGGTGAAAGAAAAACACCCAGAATACTAGATGCAGATGCACTACAAATAGCAGCTGCGACATTTCCCCCTGCCACAGAAGTAAAGGCAATGGCAGATTGAACCGTCGCTGGTAACGCACAAAGATATAAAAAACCCATATAGACAGTGGGTGACATCCATTCGGGCACAATAACTTGTAATCCGAGCCCCAAAATAGGGAAAAGAATAAAGGTACTGGTAAATACAGTAAGATGTAAACGCCAATGTCCAAGTCCTGCTAATATCGCCTCTCTAGAAAGCTTCGCACCATGCAAGAAGAACAGCAATGCTATCGCACCGGTCGTAAGATATTGGAACAAGACTTTAATATCACCTTGTGCGGGTAGTAGCGTTGCTAGCGTCACCACACAAATCATTATCATGAGAAAAGGATCGAGTTTTAATTTTTGCCACCAAGACATTAGATTTAGCGCTCCCTTTGGCTTACAGCGTAATAGTTTGTTTTAAACGATTAGAAATTTCGCCAGCTTCAATCAAACGCATAATGGCTGTTGCTTGTATTGGCGTAACAGGGTTTTCTTCACCCAATGTAATTGCACGATAAATTTGTTGGTAATAAGCGGGGTAATCACCAGAGAGTGTTGCCAGTGTTGTTGTCTCTAACTCTCCAGAATCTGACAATGTTGTTAATTCACCATCACTATTATCCATTCCCCAATTATATGTTTGGTTAGGAAGATAACCTGCTTTTAAGGCATCTTCTTGGGTATCTAAACCATACTTAACATAACTTCCTTTTGTCCCATGAATAGCAAAAATAGGTGTTGGAGACGCAACTAACATAGAAGCATGAAGAACAACTCTAAGATTTTCATATTCTAGTAATGCATGAAAGTAATCGGCATTTTTTGCATTAGGGCGTAACTGAGCAATATCAGCAGTAATCGCTTTAGGTTCACCAAATAAACAAATCGCTTGGTCAAGAACATGAGGAGCGAGATCGTACCAAAGCCCGCCTCCAATTCCGGCATCTTCTCGCCAACGTTGACGTACAGTTGGGCGAAAACGATCAAAATGGGCTTCGTATGCACTAACTTCACCGAGTGTTTTATCAGCTAAAAGCTTTTTAACGGTTAAAAAGCCTGAATCCCAACGACGATTATGAAAGACGGAAAGAAGTTTACCAGCATCTGTTGCTTGCTGAGTTAATTTTTCAGCTTCTTCCAGTGTCAGTGTAAACGGTTTATCAACAATAACATGTTTACCTTTTGCCAGAGCCTGTGAAGCCAGTGAATAGTGAGTATTATTTGGCGTTGGAATAATGATTAAGTCTATTGAGGGATCATTAATAAGTGTTTGAGGATCTGCATAAACCGTAATGTGAGGAAAATCTTGTTTAACTTTATTTTCATCAGAGCTTGAAATTGCACTAAGATTTAAGCCATCGGTTGTTGTTATTAGCGGAGCATGAAAGGTTTTACTTGCATAGCCATATCCGATAATTCCAACATTGAGTTTAATTGTCATCACCCTATCCTATTTTTATATGTTTTTTTATTAACAAAAATCACTTTCACTTTTGTAGCTAAATAAATAATAACAAAGTTTGTGATAATATCTCGTTTAGTTCTGTACACACAGGTAGGAATAATTAATTAATGAAATTTGATCTCAAAGCAAACACGTCGAATAACCATTCAGGCAAAGCGCCGATTACAGGATGGTTGCTTGCGCCATTGGCGTATATGATTTTGTCGATTATTGGCTCTGGATTGATGTCAGTTCTCTATGTTATTAAATATTTTTCAGATTTTTCGATCCTCCACCAGCTTCCTTTTCATTTGCTCTCTAGTTGGTATCTTTCTGCATTAACAACATGGGTGATGTTTGCCTTTACGTTATATCTGTTAAGACAATTTTTTTATCGCGCTCAAAATTTTCCACGACTATTTATTTTGTGGTTATTGATTAACTTACTCTTAGCCATTAAAAGCTTTGGTTTTGCTCCTGTTGACGATCAAACAGCGTTAAAATCCCTTCTATGGTCGGTCTTCTCGACAGTCTGTTTTGTGCCTTATATCAAGTATGCTAAGCGTGTTCGTGAAACTTTCACACAACTTCGATAACTTCACACCTTTACCCTTGATATTATATACGCTTGTTTAGCCTCTTTATTTCTGGAGGCTTTTTGTTTCTCTGTTTAACAATTTTGGCATAACAATGACTGATTACTTGCTTCTATTCGTCGGCACCGTATTGGTGAATAACTTTGTACTCGTCAAATTCCTAGGTTTATGCCCATTTATGGGTGTATCAAAAAAATTAGAAACCGCGATTGGTATGGGATTTGCGACGACCTTTGTTATGACGCTCGCCTCGATTAGTTCTTGGCTGATGGATAATTTTATTTTAGTCCCTTTGGACTTACTTTATTTACGCACACTGAGCTTTATCTTAGTTATTGCAGTAGTTGTACAATTCACTGAAATGGTCGTAAGAAAAACAAGCCCGACACTCTATCGTTTGTTAGGGATCTTCTTACCTTTAATTACCACAAACTGTGCCGTCTTAGGTGTTGCGTTATTAAATATCAATCAAGCCCACACCTTTATGCAATCTGCCGTTTATGGTTTTGGTGCAGCCGTCGGTTTCTCTCTTGTAATGGTATTATTTGCCGCCATTAGAGAACGATTAGCGGTCGCCAATGTACCCGCGCCATTTAAAGGTGCTTCAATCGGTTTAATTACCGCAGGTTTAATGTCTCTTGCCTTTATGGGTTTTAGTGGTTTGGTGAAACTGTAATGAATTCTTTATGGATAGCAATTGGCGTACTGGGTGCGCTAGGTCTTATCTTTGGGCTAATTTTGGGCTATTCCGCACGTCGTTTTAAAGTGGAAGAAGATCCTATTGTCGAAAAAATTGACGCGATATTACCACAAAGCCAATGCGGACAATGTGGTCATCCTGGTTGTCGTCCTTATGCCGATGCAGTCGCAAACAATGGTGAAATGATTAACCGTTGTGCGCCGGGTGGCGAACAAGTGATGTTAAAAATCGCTGAGTTGATGGGTGTTGATCCTCAACCGCTTGATGGTGACGAAGAAGCATTAAATCCAATTAGAAAAGTCGCCTTAATCGATGAAGATAACTGCATAGGATGTACTAAGTGTATTCAAGCATGCCCTGTTGATGCCATTGTGGGCGCAACACGAGCTATGCACACCGTTATTGAAGACTTATGTACGGGCTGTGACTTATGTGTTCCTCCTTGCCCTACTGATTGTATAACCTTGATTCCTGTCAAAGTCACAACCTCGAACTGGAAATGGGATTTAAACACAATCCCTGTTAAAAACATTCCAGCAGAGCCTGAAGAAACACCTGAAGATGAACCGTCATTAAAGACGGAGGATAGCGCTCATGTTTAATCTCTTTTCGTTATTTAAAAAAGATAAAATCTGGGATTTTAAAGGCGGTATTCATCCTCCTGAAATGAAATTACAGTCAAGTCGTACACCCATGCGTATAGCGCAATTACCTGATGAAGTCATTATTCCTATTCATCAGCACTTAGGTGTACCGGGTCAACTTTGTGTCAGCGTAGGTGAGCATGTATTAAAAGGCCAACCCTTAACAAAAGGAGTTGGCAGAACATTACCTGTACATGCATCTATCTCTGGTACCGTTACGGCAATAGAACCTTTTCCAAGTGCTCACCCTTCTGGCTTACCTGAAATTGCAGTAAGGATCCAATCTGATGGTAAAGATGAATGGAGAGAGAAATCACCTATCATTAATTACCAGTTAGAAAGCAGAGAAACATTACTTAGCCGTATTCATGAAGCTGGTATTGCAGGATTAGGCGGTGCAGGATTCCCAACGGCATCAAAATTAAAAGGTGGTGGCGATCTCGTTAAAACACTGATCATCAATGCAGCAGAATGTGAACCTTATATCACCGCTGACGATCGCTTAATGCAAGAACACGCTGATGAAGTAATTGCCGGATGTCAGGTATTAATTCACCTTCTCTCCCCTGATGAAGTATTAATTGGTATTGAAGATAACAAGCCTGAAGCCATTGAGGCATTAAAACAGGCATTAAACGCGATGCCCGATGAAAAACGTATTTTCATTCGTGTTATCCCAACAAAATACCCATCAGGTGGCGCTAAACAACTTACCAAGATCTTAACGGGTAAAGAAGTTCCATCGGGAGGTCGTTCATCTGACATTGGCGTTTTGATGCAAAACGTAGGTACTGTTGTCGCGATCAAACGCGCAATTATCGATGATGAACCTTTAATTGAGCGTGTCGTCACCGTTACAGGTAATGGCGCCAAAACACCGGGTAACTTCTGGGCACGTTTAGGTACACCGATTTACTCGTTATTAAAACAAGCGGGCTTTGTAGCAGGCTCTGAACAAATGGTGATTATGGGTGGGCCATTAATGGGCTTTACCTTACCAGACTTAAATGCCCCTGTTGTTAAGATAACGAACTGCCTACTTATCCCTTCAGCTGAAGAGATGGATACAGATAACCTTGAAGAAGCCTGTATCCGTTGTGGCCATTGTGTTGATGCTTGCCCTAGTGGTTTATTACCTCAACAACTTTACTGGTTTAGTAAAGGTAAAGAGCATGAGAAAGCGCAACAACATAATTTATTTGATTGTATTGAGTGTGGTGCATGTGCGTTTGTTTGCCCAAGTAATATTCCACTAGTTCAATACTACCGCCAAGAAAAAGCAGAAATACGTGAAATTGATGCGGAAGCAAAACGCGCGACTGAAGCCAAAGCACGTTTTGAAGCGAAAAAAATACGTATGGAGCGAGAAAAACTTGAACGTGAAGCAAGACATCAACGTGCCGCAGTTAAACTTGACGATGAAGAGCACAGTGAAGTTCAATCCGCACTTTCTCGCGTAAAAGCGAAACAAAGTATCGGCAAAATTATTTCTGTTAAAGCAGGTGAAGAGCCAGATAATGCAGCCGCTATTGCCGCACGTAAAAAACGTAAAGAAGAAGTCAGAGCAAAACAGGCTGCTAAATTAGCACAGCAAAAAGCACTAGAAGCGTCAAGTGAGAATACAGCGAGTGAGAGCGAAGATGCTGACCCACGCAAAGCCGCTGTCGCTGCCGCATTGGCTCGTGTTAAAGCTAAGAAAGCTCAACAAGCTTCTCAATCATCAACCGTAGAAGCACCTGTTCAAAGTGCTGAAGCGGAAGATGTCGATCCGCGCAAAGCCGCTGTCGCTGCCGCATTGGCTCGTGTTAAAGCTAAGAAAGCTCAACAAGCTTCTCAATCATCAACCGTAGAAGCACCTGTTCAAAGTGCTGAAGCGGAAGATGTCGATCCGCGCAAAGCCGCTGTCGCTGCCGCATTGGCTCGTGTTAAAGCTAAGAAAGCTCAACAAGCTTCTCAATCATCAAGCGTAGAAGCGCCTGTTCAAAGTGCTGAAGCGGAAGATGTCGATCCGCGTAAAGCCGCTGTCGCTGCCGCAATTGCCAGAGTAAAAGCCAAAAAAGAAGCCGAACAACGTCGAGCTAATAAAGAAGAAGTTACCTTGGATTAATCACAGATGAAATTCAGACCAATACAAAATAACAATAGTAAATTAAAAATTGCGAGTTCACCTTTTACGCATAATCAACAGTCCACCAGCCAAGTTATGCTATGGGTAACATTAGCAGCACTTCCGGGGATCTTAAGCCAGATCTATTTCTTTGGCTTAGGAACCATTTACCAAATTGTGCTAGCTATTATCGTGGCGCTTGTTACTGAAACACTTTGCGTAAAGCTCAAAAAAGAAGATCCCTTACTTTATCTGAAAGACAATTCAGCGCTGTTGACTGGTGTATTGCTCGCCATTAGTATTCCGCCTTTAGCGCCATGGTGGATCATTGTTTTAGGTACTTTTGTTGCTATTGTTATCGCAAAACATATTTATGGCGGCTTAGGACAAAATCCATTTAATCCCGCAATGGTGGGTTATGTAGTTTTGCTGATCTCATTCCCAGTACAAATGACATCTTGGATGCCTCCCGTTGAATTACAGGCTGTCTCTTACAATGTCATGGATAGTTTAAGCATCTTCTTTACAGGGCATACCTCTTCTGGCTTAACGCTTGAAGATTTAAGACGTTCTGTCGATGGCATTACACAAGCAACACCTCTTGATAGCTTTAAAACGGGTTTATTAACTCACCCTATTAATGAAGTCTTAGCGACACCTATTTTACAAGGTGAATTTGCAGGCATTGGCTGGCAATGGGTGAATGTCGCTTATTTAGTTGGCGGATTAATCCTGCTTTATAAACGCATTATTAGCTGGCATATCCCTGTTGCGATGATTTCTGTATTAGCACTATGTTCGGTTATTAGCTGGGGTATTGATCCTACGCGTTATTCACAACCGCTATTACAGCTCTTCTCTGGTGCAACAATGTTAGGAGCCTTCTTTATTGCGACTGATCCAGTTAGCGCCTCAACAACCCCTAAGGGGCGTTTAATTTATGCGGGCATGATTGGTTTATTAGTTTGGATTATCCGTGTCTATGGCGGATATCCAGATGCAGTCGCCTTCTCTGTATTGCTTGCCAATATTGCCGTACCGCTCATTGATAGCTATACACGCCCTCGTGTTTACGGACATTAATCCAAGGAGAAAATGATGATCGAAATCTTAAAACGTCATGGGTTAACATTAGCTATCTTTGCTGCCTGTACGACAGGCTTAACTGCGGTGGTTTATCACTTAACCGCAGACACCATTGCAGAACAAGTCGCTTTAGAGAAACAAAAATTATTAGATCAGGTGATCCCACAATCAATGTATAACAACGATCTCTCTAAAGATTGTTATCTACTCACGGCACCTGAATTAGGGAATACAAAACCACATAAGCTTTATGTTGCTCGTTTAGACGGTAAACCTGTTGCAGCCGCATTAGAATCTACCGCTCCTGATGGATATTCAGGCGCAATTGAGCTTCTTGTGGGCGCCGACTTTAAAGCAAATGTCCTTGGTGTACGTGTTACTGCTCATAATGAAACACCAGGGTTAGGGGATAAAATTGAAACACGTATTTCTGATTGGATCACGACATTGAGCAATAGATTCATTTCCAGTGAAAACGATCCGCACTGGGCAGTAAAAAAAGATGGTGGCGATTTTGATCAATTCACGGGCGCGACGATCACCCCTCGCGCTGTTGTTAACTCATCAAAGCGCACTGCTTGGCTAATACAATCTTTACCAGAGAAGTTGGATACACTTCCTATCTGTGAGGCGAATTAAGATGAACTCTATCAAAACGCTATTTTCACAAGGGTTATGGACCAATAACTCAGCTTTAGTTCAACTACTGGGTTTATGTCCTTTACTTGCTGTTTCTTCTACTGCCACTAACGCATTAGGCTTAGGGCTTGCAACAACATTAGTGCTCTTTTGTACTAATGTGGCGGTTTCAAGTTTACGTCGTTGGGTTCCTTCTGAAATTCGAATCCCAATTTATGTTATGATAATTGCGTCTGTCGTCAGTGCTGTGCAATTACTAATCAATGCGTATGCTTACGGCTTATATCAATCTTTAGGGATCTTTATTCCATTGATCGTCACTAACTGTATTGTTATTGGTCGTGCTGAAGCGTTTGCCGCTAAAAATGAAGTCTTTCCTTCCGCTATTGATGGTTTAGCAATGGGATTAGGCGCAACCGCGGCACTCTTTGTTTTAGGTGCAATACGTGAAATTTTAGGTAACGGTACATTATTTGATGGTGCAGATTTACTATTAGGCGAATGGGCGCAAGTATTAAGAATTGAGATAGTACATTTAGACTCACCCTTCTTACTTGCCATTTTGCCACCGGGTGCTTTTATCGGCTTAGGCTTTATGTTGGCAGCAAAATACCTGATCGATGAAAGACAGAAAAAGCGCAGCACTTTGACAACGAAAACTTACGAAAAAGAACAAGGCTGTGGTAGTCATATCGTCAAAAATTAATTTGTGAGCATAATGAATCAAGCAAAACGTATTGAAATTCTAACTCGGTTGCGTGATGACAATCCGCAACCTACGACAGAGCTAAAATTTGACTCTCCGTTTGAACTATTGATCTCCGTGTTACTCTCTGCACAAGCAACCGATGTGAGTGTAAATAAAGCAACAGCCAAGCTTTACCCCGTTGCCAATACACCACAGGCAATACTGAATTTAGGCGTTGATGGTCTTAAGAAATACATTAAAACCATCGGCCTCTATAATACTAAAGCTGAAAATGTGATTAAGACGTGTCAAATCTTAGTTGATAAACATAACAGTGAAGTACCTGAAAACAGAGAAGCCCTAGAAGCCTTACCCGGTGTCGGTCGTAAAACTGCCAATGTCGTTTTAAACACGGCATTTGGCTGGCCAACAATCGCTGTCGATACACATATCTTTAGAGTGAGTAATCGGACAGGTTTTGCCCCAGGTAAAAATGTCAATGAAGTCGAACAAAAACTGTTAAAGGTTGTTCCGGCAGAATTTAAGGTTGATTGTCACCATTGGCTTATTCTTCATGGTCGTTATACCTGCATTGCACGAAAACCACGGTGTGGCTCTTGTATTATCGAAGATCTTTGTGAATTTAAAGAAAAAACAGATCCCGAGTGAAAATTTGTCGATTTGTCTGTTTTTATGATGCGATATTACTTGCGTCACTACACACAATCGAATAAAACTATTGCCCACTTTTATTATTAAAACTGCCGACTTTCCGGAAAAATATGTTTCAAGACAATCCGCTGCTTGCACAGCTAAAACAGCAACTCCATGCCCAAACACCGCGCGTGGAAGGCCTTGTAAAGGGAACAGATAAAGGCTTTGGCTTCCTTGAAGTTGATGGTCAGAAAAGCTATTTTATTCCCCCTCCGCAAATGAAAAAAGTGATGCACGGCGACAGAGTTATTGCTGCCGTTCATACAAACGGCGATAAAGAGTCGGTTGAGCCCGAAGAATTGGTCGAACCTTTCTTAACGCGTTTTGTTGGTCGTATTCAGAAAAAAGAAGGTGATAACCGTCTGTGGATAGTACCTGATCACCCTCTCTTAAAAGATGCTATTCCTTGCCGTCCTGCTCAAGGCTTAACACATAGCTTTGTTGATCAAGATTGGGCTGTTGCCGTAATGCGTCGTCACCCACTTAATAAAGGTGATAAAGGTTTTCAGGCTGAAATTACAGACTATATTACCGATAAAGACGATCACTTTGCGCCTTGGTGGGTAACCTTAATGCGTCATCAGCTTGAACGTGATGCGCCTGAAATGGGTGACGAAGCGCTCACATTACATGACACTTTACCTCGTGAAGATCTGACTTCTCTCTCCTTTGTCACTATTGATAGTGCATCAACAGAAGATATGGATGACGCCCTCTTTATTCGTAAAGAAGATAACGGTCAACTCACACTCTTTATCGCTATTGCAGATCCAACCGCTTATATTCTGCCTAATAGTGAATTAGATAAAATTGCCGCACAACGTGCGCTAACTAACTATCTGCCAGGCTTTAATATCCCAATGTTGCCTCGCGAACTGTCAGACAATATTTGCTCATTACGTCCTAATGAGAAACGTCCTGCATTAGTTTGCCAAGTGAGTATTACCGAAGATGGCTCATTGCTTGAAGATATTCACTTCTATTCTGCGTGGGTAGAATCAAAAGCCAAGCTAGTTTATGACCATATTTCAGATTGGTTAGAAGGTGAAAATACCCAATGGCAACCTGAAAATGAGATTGTTCATGAGCAAGTGATGTTATTAAAAGAGATGTGTGAAAAACGTCATGAATGGCGTGAAAAACATGCTCTGGTCTTTAAAGAACGCCCTGATTACCGTTTTATTCTTGATGAAGGTGGCAATGTTTTAGATATCGTTGCAGAAAAACGCCGTATCGCAAACCGTATTGTTGAAGAAGCGATGATCACCGCCAATATCTGTGCGGCAAAAGTACTGGCGAAAAACTTAGGTTTTGGCGTTTACAACGTTCATACAGGCTTTGATCCACTTTATATCGATCAAGTTGTGCAGACATTAAAAGATAACGGTATTGAAACTACATCTGAAAGTTTATTAACGCTTGAAGGTTTCTGCCAATTGCGTCGTGAGCTTGATAATCAGCCAAATCAATTCCTTGATAGCCGTATTCGCCGCTTCCAAAACTTTGCTGAAATCAAAGCTGAGCCAGGTCCTCACTTTGGTTTAGGATTAGAAGCTTACGCAACATGGACTTCACCAATTCGTAAGTACAGTGATATTTTAAATCACCGTTTGCTTAAAGCGATTATCAGCAAAGAAAGTGCTGAAAAACCACAAGAAGAAGATGGTATTCGTATTGCAGAGCGTCGCCGCGCTAATCGTATGGCCGAACGCGATGTGGGTGATTGGTTATATGCGCGTTTCTTAAAACCTTTTGCTGGCACTGAAACACCATTTAATGCAGAAATTATCGATATTACTCGTGGTGGTGTTCGTGTTCGTCTAGTTGAAAATGGTGCTGTTGCCTTTATTCCTGCGCCATTCTTACATGCTGTACGTGATGAAATTCAATGTAGCCAAGAAACAGGCACCGTCATTGTGAAAGGTGAAACTGCTTATAAACTCAATGATATCATTCCTGTACGCATTGAAGATGTGAAGCTGGAAACACGCAATATCGTTGCTCGCCCTATCTAATAGGACTTAAATCGGTATACAATGAGGCTGATAGTTCACTTAGAGCTATCGGCTTTTTTTATATCTCTTATTTTTGTTAGTGATAATGAAATGCAAAAAAATAGGTGACATTGTCACCTATAATCGTATTTATGGATTTCGCTGTTTTCTTAATAATTAATCAGGGTGACCAGTGATCGTGATTTTAGTGCCTTTCTTATCTTCTTCTAACACAAACTCCGTAAAACCACCTGAAAACTGTTGCTCTATCATTAATTTCTTCGGATTTTCCCATTTATAATCAACAGAAACACCGTCTTTTGTATATTCTTTTTGGATGTTATTGTTCACTTTAATGGTTTTTACAAGATAATCTTCATCGTGTTCATTGACATATTTTTTATATGCATCTGCAATTGAAAGCCCAGCATAAACACAATGTGTTATTGCGCCATTCTCATAAACTTCATCCATGGTCTGTTCTGGTGAAGAACAATATTTGTTATGAACAATTATTTTATCCGCAGTCGTTTCTGCAAAAAGCGCAGAAGAATATAATAGTGCAACAATCATCAAGTACGCTTTCATAAAATACCTTTTAAAAGACATCTATTAGTGACAATAAAAAAATGCGCTAATCTCAATAGAAAATCAGCGCATTATCATTCATTTCATTGCTATCTAGCTAGTTAAATCAGCCACCAGCAAGTTTAACCTTCATTCCTTTAGCTTCTAATAGCGATTTAATTAAATCACGTTTATCACCTTGGATCTCAATTAAACCGTCTTTGACACTCCCACCACAGCCACATTTTTTCTTCAGTTCAGCCGCAAGTTTAGCTAACTCTGCATCATCCAGATCAATACCTGAAACAACGCATACACCTTTGCCTTTACGTCCACTAGTTTGGCGCTGAATACGCACAATACCATCACCAGCAGGACGTACTGGCTTTTGTTCTTCTTCTTTTATGTGACCCGTATCTGTGGAATAAACCAAACGAGAGTTATTATCCATTTACATACCTTGTATAGAACGATTAATTTGTTGCAATGTTTCATGAGGGTTATCGCTACGAGTAATAGGACGACCAATCACCATATAATCAACGCCTGCCGCAATGGCTTGCTCTGGTGTCATTACACGACGCTGATCGCCAACATCACTTCCTGCTGGACGAATACCCGGAGTGACTAATAAGAAATCATCACCACAAACTTGTTTAAAACGTGTTGCTTCATGTGCAGAGCAGACGACACCATCAAGACCACAAGATTTTGTCAGTAACGCTAAACGTTCTGCTTGTTCTGCGGGCGTCAATGTTATTCCCAATTCAATTAAATCAGATTGATCCATACTGGTAAGTACAGTCACTGCCGTTAAAAGTGGCGCGTCTTTACCAAAAGCAGCAAGACTCTCTTTAGCCGCACGCATCATACGACCGCCGCCACTCGCGTGTACATTAACCATCCATACACCTAAATCAGCAGCGGCTGCAACGGCTCTTGCAACAGTATTGGGAATATCATGGAATTTTAAATCGAGGAAAATATCAAACCCTTCTTTTTGTAATTGAGTCACAAACTGAGGTCCAAAACGGGTAAACATCTCCTTACCAATTTTTAAACGACAAGATAAGGGATCGATACGCTGTGCAAAGTCTAATGCACTTTTTTGGTCTTCATAGTCTAGTGCCACAATAACGGGCGCGCAGGTAAGCTCGGGCGATTTTTTATCACAATGAAATGACATTTTAGGGCCTTTATTTATAGAGAGACTATTAAAAAAGTGACATCGTCACTGACCATCTAAACCGCGAATAGGCTTAACGGTATCCCATGAACGACAGGATGGACAATGCCAATATAATGCATGAGAGGTAAAACCACATTTATGGCAACGATAATCTGGTTTCGTGCGAATTTGTTCACCAACCATATAGCGCAATAAGATAAGGCTCTCTTTAGCGCGTCCTTCTTCTGCTTCTGCTAAATGGTAACGCATTAAACGATAGAACAAGCGCATGGTTGGATGACGCTCTAATTGACGATTAATGTATAACTGAGCCGCTTCAATACCTTCTTTAGCTTCAATAATGTCAGCAAGGTAAAGCTCCGCAATCGCACCACAATTACTATCCACACATTGACGTAAATAAGTTTCCCAACGAGCATTATCGTCGCCTTGAGCTTGGAAACATTCAAAAAGCATAGGTAAGGTTTCACTGACCATCTCTTTATCTTGCTCAATAACTTTCATTAAAACATCGATAGCTTTTTGTTTATCATCACGAGCAATATAGATACGACCATACATAATTGAAACACGAGCGCAAAGCGGGTCTGTTTGCCCTGCTTTTTGTAAGAAATTGAGCGCGCTCTCAAGATTATCGCTACTCATTTCTTGTAACGCCAATTCACAATAGAAATGGGCGATTTGCTCTTTAAGCTCGCGTTGTCCCAATTTTACTAATTTTTCAGCCGTTTCTATGGCTTTTCCCCAATCACTGGTTAATTGGTAAATAGCTAACAGCGATTGCAACGCACTTTGGCGAAATTCATGCTCATCAATAAGTTGCTGAAACATATTTTCAGCGCGATCGTAAACACCCGCCGCCACATAGTCACGACCTAACTGTTGAACAGCAAGTAGGCGTTGCTCAAAGGAAAGCGCAGCACTTTCCATTAGCGATTGGTGGATACGAATAGCGCGTTCGACTTCGCCACGAGAGCGGAAAAGATTACCTAAAGTAAGATGAGCTTCAAAAGCAGAGCTATCTTCTTTAAGCATTTCGAGGAAAAGATCAACTGCTTTATCTTGTTGATCAGAAAGTAAAAAGTTAACACCCGCCACATACTCACGTGACAGGCGATCGGCGTTCTGCTGTTTGTCCTGTTGGGCGCCACGACGCCCCATATACCAGCCGTAAGCCGCAGCGACAGGTAATAACAGAAACAGCAATTCTAGCATCAGCTATCGTCCTTATTTCGTAGCAGAAGCAACCGTTGGGCGACTTTCTTGGTTTTCTTGTTTTGTTTGGGCGCTTTCAAGACGTTTAATTTTACGTTTTGCTCGACCTAGTGATAAGCGTACACGTAGATAAAAAACACCACTTACAATCCAGCCAAGTACAAAACCCATACCAAACAGGGTAGCTAACAAGGTAGAAATACGATATTCACCTTGAGCGATAAGATAATTGAATGTGACTACCTGATCGTTATTTGTGCCTAAAGTCATGGCAATCACCACGATGGCAAGAACAAGAATAACCAAAATAAAAAGTAGGACTTTTTTCACATTATTTCCTTTTTTATTCTCTTTTCTTTAGTAGACAGATAAAGGTAGCATTTTCACTGCGCACAAAGAAAGTCATTTCTTAGAATCATCTGATTTTCGTATATTTTTTCATATAAATACTGAAAAAGACATTCTCTCAAAAATAAGGGCTATTGTCAGGGTTTGAGTAATAAACGCCGCTCAATCACCTTAAATGCACACCAAACCAGCACGGTGCTGATAAGAATACCGACAATCACATCAGATGCCCAGTGCATTCCTAATACAATACGCCCTACCGTGACATCAATTCCCCATAATAACCCGAGTGACGCTAAAAAATAATGACGGCGCAACATAAAAAGGACAAAAACAAATAATGCGAGTGTCGCTGAAAATAAACTATGACCAGACGGAAAAGCATAACCTGTTTCAGTTTTCCAATATTTAAGTTGCCATTCAGGGACCACAGGTGAGTTGGCTAATCCATTTTGAAGTAATTGTTCTCGCTCAGGTCTTGATACTTGATAAAAAGCTTCAGAGCTAATGTGCAAATTTTCACTAACCCAAACAACATAAGGGCGAGGCTCTTTTACTGTATTTTTAACCGCAACCTTAATTAATTGCCCAATAAATAATGTTGCAATAATTATCACGGCTAATTGAATAAAATGATTACGTTTTAATTTCAACACCATAAAAAGCAATGCTAACAAAACAATAATAGTCACAGCGCCCCAAGGTTTTGCTGCACTATCAGCTATCCATAATGTGCTTATCCCGCCTAAAGGGTGATCAGTAGGTTGCCACTTCCAACCCAATATCAACACAGCACTTGGTATGATTAAGAGCAACATACTACCTAACAGAATCAACTTTGTTACTTGCTTATTCAATATATTGCCTCTTCTTAAATACAAATGTTCTCATCCATTTACAGCTAAAGATTATCAGTATAAACGATGCAAGTTTAGCAATAAATCATTATGCACTCGGCATCAAAATCTGATAATTTGTTGAAGTGTGATTTAATAAGTGTGTGTTATTCATTTCCTTACCTATGAGGCCTGGAAATATTTCAGTGTATTATTTCTCTTTGTTCTCGTTATAAAGTGTATAATCTTGGACGAGAGTATCACCTGAAATTATGAGTCAAAAATAATGAAATTAAGACGTATCGCAGAAGCAAAACTACCGACTCCTTTTGGCGAGTTTTTAATGGTCGGTTTTGAAGAAATCGCAACAGGAAAAGATCATGTCGCTCTAGTTTATGGCGATATTTCAGGCTCAGAGCCCGTATTATCTCGTATTCATTCAGAGTGCCTAACGGGCGATGCCCTATTTAGTTTACGTTGTGATTGTGGTTTCCAACTTGAAGCAGCACTTTCACAAATAAGTAAAGTAGGTCGTGGCGTATTACTTTATCATCGCCAAGAAGGCAGAAATATCGGATTGCTAAATAAAATACGAGCCTATGCGTTACAAGATAAAGGTTTAGATACCGTTGAAGCGAACCTTGAGTTAGGTTTTAAAGCTGACGAACGCGATTTTACCCTTTGTGCTGACATGTATAACCTCTTAGGTGTTCATGAAGTTCGGTTATTAACCAATAATCCGAAGAAAATTGAAATCATGAAAGCCGCAGGAATTAATGTTATCGAGCGAGTTCCTTTGATTGTCGGGCGTAATCCAAGTAATGCACATTATCTTGATACTAAAGCCGATAAAATGGGACATCTTTTATTTAAGAAAGCGCAATAATAAAGTAACAACACAACATTAATTATTTTCAAATCCGAGCCTGAGTTGCTCGGATTTTTTATTTATTCCTTTTATTTTATTACCTTGTAAATTTATTCTTTATCTATTTTTCTTCTCTTACATCTTATTTTTATGTCTTTTTTATCATTAAATTATATCATGTGAAAATTTGTCATATGCGATTTCATTGACTATCTATCTGATTCTAAGTTATTTATTAATAAATAAATTTTGATAGGAATGCATTATGCCATTACATTTTTCTGGTAGGGTTTTCGGCGCGCTTTTATTAGCAGGAGCATTATTGACTGGTTGTGATAATAGCGATAAAAACAGCTATTCAATCAAGGTTGGTGTGATTAATGGTGCTGAACAAGATGTGGCTGAAATTGCCAAAAAAGTCGCAAAAGAAAAATATGGCTTAGAGGTTGAATTGGTAAGTTTCAGCGGTTCTTTATTGCCTAATGATCCCACTGCAAATAAAGAACTTGATGCCAATGTTTTTCAACATCGCCCTTTTCTTGCCCAAGATAATCAATCTCGTGGTTACAATTTAGTGGCTGTCGGTAATACCTTTGTTTTTCCTATGGCGGGCTATTCAACTAAAATCAAACACCCTTCTGAGTTAAAATCAGGCGATACCATTGCTGTTCCTAACGATCCCACCAATTTAGGTCGAGCATTACTGTTACTAGATAAAGAAAAGCTTATTACGCTAAAACCAAACAGTGGTTTATTGCCTACGGCTATCGACATTATTGATAATCCACTTAGGCTTAAAATTATGGAGCTAGAAGGTGCGCAATTACCACGGGTTTTAAACGATCCCAAAGTAACTGTCGCTATTATCAGTACAACTTATATCCAGCAAATTAATTTATCACCGACCAAAGACAGTATTTTTATTGAAGATAAAAACTCTCCTTACACCAATATTATTGTGACAAGAGAAGAGAACAAAGACGCTGATAATGTACGTGATTTTATCAAAGCATATCAATCTCCCGAAGTTGCCACCGCTGCCGAAACCATTTTTAACGGTGGTGCAATTCAAGGTTGGTGATTGTTATTACAAAAAGAAAAGATAAAAAAATGCCCCATTATTTTTATAATGGGGCATTGTTATTAACTACGTTACAAAACTAATTAAAGCATATTACGAATAACATAATGCAATATACCACCATGTTGGAAATAGGCTAATTCAGTTTGAGTATCAATACGGCAACGCGCCATAATAGTTTCAGTACGATTATCTGCAAAAGTAATATTAACCGCGACATCTTGGCTCGGTATTAATGCATTAAGCCCTGTGATCTCAATTTTCTCATCACCTTTTAAGCCCAATGTTTGACGAGATACCCCTTTAGGAAACTCTAAAGGTAAAACTCCCATACCGATTAAGTTAGAACGGTGAATACGCTCAAAAGAGCCTGCAATCACCACACGTACACCTAATAGACGTGTTCCTTTTGCCGCCCAGTCACGGCTAGAGCCTGAACCATATTCACTACCAGCAATAATTGCCAACGGCGTATTTTCTTGCTGATAACGCATTGAAGCATCATAAATAGCCAATATTTCACCAGTTGGAATATGCTTGGTAAAACCACCTTCGATTCCCGACACCATTTCGTTACGAATACGAATATTGGCAAATGTACCTCGCATCATGACTTCATGATTGCCACGTCTTGAACCATAAGAGTTAAAATCTTTCGGCTCGACACCATGTTCACGCAAATAACGCCCTGCGGGACTATCCGCCTTAATATTACCTGCGGGTGAAATATGATCCGTTGTCACCGAATCACCTAAAATAGCCAAAATACTGGCTTGATGAATATCTTTAATCGGAGCCGGCGTTTTTGACATACCTTCAAAGAAAGGAGGATGTCGAATATAAGTAGAGTCTGGTTGCCAATCATAGACGGGTGTATCTTGTGTTTGCAGTGATTTCCATGTTTCATCGCCTTCAAACACGGCAGAGTACTCTTTATGGAACATCTCTGTTTTAACTTTCTCAACAGCATCTGCAATAGCTTTACTGTCAGGCCAAATATCTTTTAAATAAACGGGAGCACCCTGTTTATCTTTACCTAATGGCTCTTTAGTAAGATCGATATTCATATTTCCTGATAAAGCATAAGCAACCACTAAAGGCGGCGATGCTAACCAGTTGGTTTTCACTAAGGGATGAATTCGACCTTCAAAGTTACGGTTACCAGATAATACAGCCGCAATAGTTAAGTCATTATCTTTAATCGCACTTTCAATCGGTGCTAATAAAGGCCCAGAGTTGCCAATACATGTTGTGCAACCATATCCCACAAGATTAAACCCTAACTTATCCAGATAAGGCGTTAATCCTGCTAGATTAAGATAATCCGTGACGACTTTAGAGCCAGGAGCCAAAGAAGACTTAACCCAAGGTTTACGCTGCAATCCTTTTTCTACCGCATTTTTAGCGAGTAATCCTGCTGCCATTAAGACATTAGGGTTTGATGTGTTGGTACATGATGTGATCGCCGCAATAACGACGGCACCATCGGTTAACTCAAATGCAGGATAATCATCAATTTTTACTTGAGGAAACTGCGCCAGTGGTTTCTTATTGGTTTCAAGATCTACAGCTGCTTTAAATGCCTTAGGTACACTCGGCAGATTAACTCTATCTTGAGGGCGTTTAGGCCCTGCAAGACTCGCTTCAACGGTTCCCATATCTAACGATAATGTTGACGTAAAGATAGGTTCATCACCTGTATGTCGCCATAGACCTTGCTCTTTGCTATAAGCTTCAACAAGTGCAATTTCTTGTTCTTCACGCCCTGTTAAACGCAAATAATCAAGGGTGATCTCATCTATTGGGAAGAATCCACAGGTCGCGCCATACTCTGGCGACATATTCGCTATTGTTGCACGATCAGCTAAAGGTAATGACGCTAAACCATCACCATAGAACTCCACAAATTTACCCACAACACCATGAGCACGTAACATCTGTGTGACGGTTAATACCAGATCAGTTGCCGTGATCCCTTCACGTAATTTTCCTGTCAATTTAAAGCCAACAACATCTGGAATTAGCATGGAGATAGGTTGTCCTAACATTGCAGCTTCTGCTTCAATGCCTCCTACACCCCAACCTAAAACACCAAGACCATTTATCATTGTGGTGTGAGAATCTGTGCCGACTAAGGTATCAGGATAAGCCACATGACGCCCATTTTGCACCTCAGACCAAATAGCTTTACCTAAGTACTCCAAGTTTACCTGATGGCAAATTCCTGTCCCTGGCGGCACGACACGAAAGCGTTCAAAGGATTGCTGCCCCCAACGTAAAAAAAGGTAGCGTTCATAGTTACGCTCCATTTCAATTTCCACGTTTTCAGCAAACGCATTTTTACTGGCATATTCATCAACCATAACAGAGTGGTCAATAACCAAATCTACGGGTGATAATGGATTAACTTTATCCACTTGCCCGCCCAAAGATTTCACAGCTTCACGCATAGCCGCTAAATCAACAACCGCAGGCACACCTGTAAAATCTTGCATAAGTACCCTTGTAGGTCGATATGCAATTTCTCGTGATGCATGTGCTGTTTTTTGCCACTCAACGAGTGCCTTAATATCCTCGTCAACAACAGTATCATTGTCGAGATAACGCACTAAGTTTTCTAGTAACACCTTCAGAGACTTAGGAAGACGGGTAATATCGCCTAATTGGCGGGCAACTTCTGAAAGACGGTAGTACTCATATTCTTGAGATCCGACTAAGAGCGTGGAATGGCTCTCTTTTTTCAAACGTAACGACATAGCTCCTCCTTCTTATTTTTATACTGACAGCATGTTTAAACCATCAAAATAGGTAAGGTTATTTATTAAACATATCATATAACGCCGAATTTCGCTTAAAGACCACACAATTTGTTAACGTAATGTTATGGGTGTCATAGTGTTAATAAATTTTAATCTCAGGATTTTCGCTTAATTAGGATTTAATGGTGGAGGTATGACTACGTAAGGATAACTTTTATGAGTAATAAACAATCTGATTTACTTAAAAATATTATGAATGCGGATCGCTATTTTGCAGAACCTATTACACCTCCTTTTCCGCAAACCTTATCGATGAATGCATTACATTCTCAAAATATAAAAGATACCGAAGGCTTAGTGCAATTTATCATCGCGTCACCAAAACCTTTTGAGCCTTCCGAAATAGAAAAAATGTCACAACTTAAAAATATCCAAATTGGACTCATTTCTATTATGGCAAACCATCTTGCCGCATTAAAAAAAGAGGATAATGAAGCCTATTATCGCCCCGAACATTGGTTAGATACGCTCAACCATTTACCCCTTCTAGGACACAATAAAATAGAAACAAAAAAACTTCATAAGCAAACCTTTGATTTTTCTGTTGCTCAAGCGTTTATTCAATTATTACTAGGAGCTGCAATCAATGCCACCTCTCCTGCACTTGGAGAATTTATTGATTTTTTACGTACCCAAGGACAAAAAATAGAAATCGGCTTACGAAACTCATTAGACAGCTATCAAACGATAACTATTGCGGGGATCACGGAGATACTCAATCATAATAATCATCTTATTTTTGTTCCAAAGCTGAAAATTTTGAGCCTACGTTTTTCTTATCAATCAGCAAAAATGCTACTCGCCAGTTGTATCGGTCGTAAATTTACCCTCTCTTTAGAGTACACCACCATTACCTCTGTATTTGATGCTAGTGCACTTGATGATCCACTGATTAATCAGCAGTTTTATGATTTTTTAAACAAGTATCGTCAGCTAAGCATTGCAAAATCAGATGCTTTTTTTAGTGGGGATTTTTATTTGAAATGAGTAATAACAGAAATTAGATTTATGAACACGCTTGAAGGCGGGAATGACCCGCCTTTCAGTATTACACTAATGGTAATTCGATATCTTTAAATAACTCTTCAATCTCTTCGTTAGTTCGCAACGCAACAGCTTGCTCAATCAAATTACGCGTAAGATGGGGAGCAAAACGCCACATAAAATCATACATATAGCCACGTAAGAAACCACTACGGCGAAATGCAATTTTAGTGGTGCTATAACTAAACTTATCACGCATATCAATGGCAACTAAATCGCTATCGAGTACAGGATCAAATGCCATGCTGGCAATCACACCAATGCCTAAATGCAGTCTCACATAAGTTTTAATAACATCCGCATCGGTTGCAGTGAAAACAATTTTAGGTTTCAACCCTACTTTACCGAAGGCATCATCAAGATCTGAACGCCCAGTGAACCCCTGGGTATAAGTGACAATATCGTAGTTTGCGAGCTCTTTAAGCGTCACTTCTCGTTTTTGTGCCAGTGGATGATCTTTAGAAACCACCACAATGCGGTTCCAACGATAACAAGGTAGCATCACTAAATCGTTATAAAGATGCAGTGATTCTGTCGCTATTGCAAAATCACTTTTACCTCTGCATACATCTTCAGCAATTTGCGTTGGTGAACCTTGGTTCATATGTAATGAAACATCTGGATAACGCTCAATAAAACCTTTTATTACTGGAGGTAATACATAACGAGCTTGCGTATGCGTTGTTGCAATCGATAGTGAGCCTCTATCTGGATAAGTGTGTTCACCCGCAGCTGATCGAATAGCTTCTGTTTTTGACAAAATCTCTCTAGACAGCCTTACAATTTCTTCACCTGCTGGTGTCACATGCGTTAGATGCTTGCCACTGCGAGAAAATATTTGTATACCTAGCTCATCTTCTAACATGCGAATTTGTTTACTTATTCCCGGTTGAGATGTATACAAACGCTCTGCTGTGGTCGAAACATTTAAATCGTTATTCACCACTTCAACGATATAACGCAACTGTTGTAATTTCATGGAGAGGCTATCCCTTCAACAAAAGACTTATTATTCCGTTATTCTATTTATATTCATATAACTAAAAAGAATAATAAAGATGTAATATATAACCACTATATCACTTATTTCATTTCGGTCTAACGTAATTAATAGTGTTATTTAGGTTTTGTTATATCGAATAGTTATAAGCTATAAATAAGCATAAAAAAAGCCAACCTTATCTGTCAGCTTCTATTTCATAATATTAGTGCCACTAAATTATTTAATCACACTACATACCATTCTTGCACCGTCGTCACTAAGAGCTTGGATCATCAGTCTTAATACAAAAAAGCGACTAACTCTCATTAGTCGCTTTTTTATTTATCACGTAATGCCAATGTTATTTGGTTTTTTCAACCCATTTGCCATCGACATAAAACGCAGACCAACCTGTTGCTTTGCCATCTTTCTCTGAAGAAACATATTGCTGTTTTGTTTTACGACTAAAACGCACAATAGTTGGATTTCCTTCAGGATCAGCTACTGGAGCTTCTGCTAAATAGCGCATTTTCTCTGCTAAACGGTCTTTAAAGCGAACCAATTCTTCTACTTTTGGTGCACGTGTTTCTCTTGATTTAGGGAACGTGTTTGCGGCCAAGAAGACACCAGCAGCACCGTCTCGTAAGACAAAGTAAGCATCTGATTTTTCGCATAGCAATTCAGGAAGTGGAACAGGATCTTCCTTCGGTGGTGCAATTTCACCGCTTTTTAAGATTTTACGGGTATTTTTACAATCATCATTAGTACAACCCATGTATTTACCAAAACGCCCCATTTTTAGGTGCATTTCAGAACCACATTTATCGCACTCAATAACTGGGCCTTCATAACCTTTTAAGCGGAATTCACCTTCTTCAACTTCATAACCATCACATGCAGGGTTATTACCACAAACATGTAATTTACGATGAGTATCAATCAAGTAACTGTCCATTGCAGTACCACATTTCGGGCAACGGCGACGTGCACGTAATGCGTTAGTTTCTGCATCTTCCCCTTCAAGAATATTTAATAATTCATCTTCAGGGATAAGGTTGATGGTTTGCTTACAACGCTCTTTAGGCGGTAAAGCATAGCCCGAACATCCTAAAAATACGCCTGTTGTCGCCGTTCTAATTCCCATATGACGAGAACAAGTTGGACATTCAATCGACGTGATCACCATTGGATTTGGTCGCATTCCACCTTCTTCAGGATCTTTTTCAGCAACTTCTAATTGCTGACTAAAATCGGTGAAGAATGCATCTAATACCGCTTTCCAGTTTTCTTCATTATTAGCAACATGGTCAAGGTGATCTTCCATTTGCGCAGTAAAATCGTAATTCATTAAATCGCTAAAATTCTCTTCTAAACGATCCGTTACAATCTCACCCATTTTTTCTGCATAAAAACGACGGTTTTCAACTTTCACATAACCACGATCTTGAATAGTGGAAATGATAGAAGCATACGTTGAAGGGCGACCAATACCGCGCTTTTCTAACTCTTTAACTAAAGTCGCTTCGCTAAAACGTGCTGGTGGCTTAGTAAAGTGCTGAGTAGGTTCTAATTCAGCTAAAGCCAGTTTAGCCCCTACATCAACTGCAGGTAAGGTTTTGTCTTCATCTTTGTTACGCATCGCTGGCATGACTTTCGTCCAACCGGCAAAACGTAAAGTACGGCCTTTAGCTCGTAGTTTATAATCACCTGATTCAACTGTTAATGTGGTTGAATCGTATTTTGCTGGTGTCATTTGACAAGCAACAAATTGATTCCAAATCAGTTGATATAAACGTTTGGCATCGTTATCCATATCTTTTAAAGATTCTGCGATAACGTTGATATCTGAAGGACGAATAGCTTCGTGCGCTTCTTGAGAATTTTCTTTGCTCGAATAAACATTTGGCTCTTTCGGCAAATATTTAGCACCAAAATTCTCATTGATATAATCACGCGCCATTTGAATTGCATCCTGACTTAAGTTAGTTGAGTCAGTACGCATATAGGTTATATAACCAGCTTCATAAAGGCGCTGAGCTAGCATCATCGTCTTTTTCACACCAAAGCTTAAACGCGTACTTGCCGCTTGCTGTAAGGTTGATGTGATAAGTGGTGCACTTGGTTTGCTTGATGTTGGTCTATCTTCACGATCTTTTACCGTGAAGGTTGCATTTTGTAATGCTTTAACCGCCACCTGTGTTTCATCGGATGAAACAGGGTTGAAGGCTTTATCATTATAATGCGTGACTTCCATACGCAACGGTTGCTCGTCAGGCGTTAATAATGACGCGTGCAATTGCCAATATTCTTCAGGAACAAAGGCTTTAATTTCACGCTCACGTTCAACTAAAAGACGCACAGCAACAGATTGCACTCGACCCGCAGATAATCCACGAGCAACTTTTTTCCAAAGTAAAGGTGAAACCATATAACCCACAACACGATCCATAAAGCGACGAGCTTGTTGTGCGTTAACGCGATCTATATTTAACTCACCCGGAGTTTGGAAAGCTTGTGTAATGGCATTTTTAGTGATTTCGTTAAAAACCACTCGACTAAATCGTTCATCATCACCGCCGATAACTTCGCGTAAATGCCACGCGATAGCTTCTCCTTCGCGGTCAAGGTCCGTTGCGAGATAGACATGATCAGCTTTCTCAGCCAATGCTTTTAGTTCAGCCACGACTTTCTCTTTGCCGGGTAGAATTTGATAGTTCGCATTCCATCCATTATAGGGATCAATTCCCATACGGCTGACTAAGGCTGATTTCTCATCCTTTTTAACTTTTTTCACGCCTTTCGTGGCGGATGAGTTTTCGCTCTTCTGGCTGCCAGAACCACTCTTTGGCAAATCACGAATGTGACCCACGCTAGATTTAACTACGTAGTCATTGCCAAGATATTTATTGATCGTTTTGGCTTTAGCCGGGGACTCCACGATAACAAGAGCTTTACCCATAATTACCTTTACCTAATTAAACTTTGTTATGACGGTATCGTTTAATACCCTCAACTAAAAAAATGTTTAAAATCTCTTTTTTATATTGCGTTAGTTTTGCAATATATCAACCTGTTTTTATTCAAAGCTTTTGTTTAAGCTCAAAACTCATCACTTTTTTTGAGGTATTTTAATCACCTCACTACTTTGACCGAGTACAGGCAAATCATTGTTTGCTACATATAGAGTAGCTAAGCTTTTAAAAATGCCACACTCTACCTGATAAAAAGTGAGGCGCAACAAATTATTTTTCTAAGGAGCACATATTATGTCAACACAAACTACACCGATTACAACAGAGATGCTACTTGAAAAAGCGAATAAAATCATATGTGAACATGAAGATTATTTACAAGGTATGCGTGCAGATTCGGTTGAACAGAAAGGTAATGTCCTCGTATTTAAAGGCGAATTTTTTTTAGATGAACAAGGTTTACCTACTGCAAAAAGCACAGCAGCATTCAATATGTTTAAGCATTTAGCTCATGTGTTATCTGATAAATACCATTTAGAATAAGTCATCTTCGTGATTATTTTTATTTAATCACTGAAGTAAATTAATTTACTCTTTCTCGATAACAAAAAAGAGACTTTGCTTGCCAGTTATTGCATTCATTCAGATGCCAATAACTGGCATAATCAAACAAAAATAAAGAATAATAATTCAGTTTGATTATAATGCAGATTTTCTGTCACATCTCAACTCAAGATTACACTTACCTATCAATACAATCAGTAATATCAATTATTTTTATTTTCTATTTACAGCTATATTGAAACCTCCTAGAAAGAGGAAATATTTACCCTGTTGTTATAAGCAATATCAATTATTTCTTTGATTGCCAGTGAAATTTTCACTGGCTTTTTTTATTTTATGGAAATAAAAGCTTTTAAAATAGAGAGTTAGAATATTTTTTGAGAAGATTTAGGAAAAGTGGCTGAGTAAGGAAGGATGATATCAGCGATAATCCATATCACTGATATCATTTATTGCGTACTTATTGGCTTATAGCAGCGGTTTTTTACTTCTTTGTACCCAACGCATCATCAGTTTATCAATACTTTCCATTGCGCCACCTGTAACTCGCTCAACCATTTTCTTTTTGGTAACATATTGGACAGAAAGAACTTCAAAGTCATTAATATGATTGATTAGCCAATCATCACTGACACCAACTTCATCAATTAAGCCTCTGTTTAGTGCTTCTGAACCGTACCAATACTCACCCGTTGCAACGCTATCGATATCAAGTTGAGGGCGATATTTATGCACAAATGATTTAAACAATAGATGCGTTTCATTTAAATCTTGTTTAAATTTCTCACGACCTTCTTCAGTATTTTCTCCTAACAAGGTCAATGTACGTTTATATTCGCCAGCAGTATGCAACTCAACATCAATATCGTTTTTCTTGAGCAAACGGTGAATGTTAGGGATCTGAGCCACAACACCAATCGAGCCAATAATCGCAAATGGTGCAGCAACAATTTTATCTGCCACACATGCCATCATATATCCCCCGCTAGCAGCCACTTTATCGACAACCGCCGTCAGTTTAATACCCTTTTCTTTTAAGCGTGTTAATTGAGCTGCGGCTAATCCATATCCGTGAACCATACCGCCTGGGCTTTCTAAGCGCAGTAATACTTCATCACCTGCTTGTGCAACAGAAAGAATGGCGCTGATTTCTTCACGTAATGCACCCACTTCATGTGCATCCATACTACCGTTAAAATCAAGCACATATAAACAAGGTTTTACAACGCCTTTTTTACCTTCTTTTGCATTGTTTTTACTCTGTTTATTCTCTTTTTTTTGCTGCTTTTTAAACGCTTTATACCAGACTTTTAATTCAGCATCGTCCATTTTTGCTTGTTGCATAACGCGCTGTTTTTCTTCGTAAGCTTCAGCAAGATCTGTAACTCTTAACGTCCCTTTACGATTTTGCTTTTTATTTCCAATTACAACGAAAAACAACACGATAGCGATAATCGCCACAACAACAGTGACAATTTCTGCTAAAAACAGCCCATATTGCAAAATATACTCCACAAAGACCTCTTTTTAAGGTTAATAACACTGACTAAAACCAATATGCCTAGTTTAACGAAATTCTGCTTTAGCGCCAGCAACAAAGGCATGATTATGTTTAATACCATAAAGAAAATAGCCATAAATTGTAAACAAAAAGTCAGACTAAACTGGTCGCTAGACAAATAAGACGTTACACTTTATTTACTTTTTACTAGACAGGATATCAATATGTTGCAATATCAACCCGATCATAGCGTGCTAAAAGATAAAATTATTCTAGTAACGGGTGCTGGTGATGGCATAGGAAAAGAAGCCGCACTAACTTATGCGCAATATGGCGCAACACTTATCTTATTAGGCCGTACTTTATCAAAACTTGAAGATGTTCAAGAAAAAATAATCACATCAGGTGGCCAACAGCCCATGTTATATCCACTTGATCTACTTACAGCGACAGAGAACGATTTTCAGCAATTTGCTGATACTCTCGTTAAACGCTTCCCTCATCTTGATGGTGTATTACAAAATGCTGGTTTATTAGGTGTTGTTGAACCTATCATTAATCAACCGAGTAATCTTTGGCATGACGTTATGCAAGTCAACGTTAATGCGACATTTATGCTCACAAAAGCACTACTACCATTGATGCTCAAAGCGCCTCATGCAAGCCTTATCCTCACCACATCTAGTGTAGGTCGCCAAGGTCGTTATGGTTGGGGAGCTTATTCTGTCTCTAAATTCGCAACAGAAGGCTTTATGCAAGTACTTAATGAAGAATATAACGAAAGTACTTTGCGTATTAACTGCATTAATCCTGGTGGCACTCGTACCGCAATGCGAGCAAGTGCATTTCCAGATGAAGATGCACAGAAATTAAAAACACCTAAAGATTTGATGCCGTTATATCTCTACCTTATGAGTGATGACAGTATTGATGTGAAAGGACAATCTTTAGATGCACAACCTGGCCGTAAAGCAGGTCCCGCTGAATAACATAATTTAAGGTAACAAAATGAATGATGCACAACACCAAAAACGCCAACAACGTTTAAAAGAGAAAGTAGATACTCGAATTGAGCAAGCTCAACACGAGCAAGGTATTTTGATAATTTTTACTGGCAATGGTAAAGGCAAAACAACAGCGGCGATGGGAACCGCAACGCGTGCTGTTGGTCATCAAAAAAAAGTCGGTGTTGTGCAGTTTATAAAAGGTACATGGGAAAACGGTGAACGAAACCTATTAGAACAATTCGGTGTACCATTTTATGTAATGGAAACGGGCTTTACTTGGGAAACACAAGATAAAACGGCAGATACCGCTGCCTGTTTGAATACTTGGCAATATGCACTGAAACTACTTAACGATCCAGAGTACGATCTGGTCATTCTTGATGAAATTACCTATATGATTAGCTTTAACTATTTACCATTAGATGAAGTTATTTCAGCTATTAGCTCTCGCCCACCTCACCAAAATGTCATTATTACAGGAAGAGGCTGCCATCGAAAATTAATTGAGTTAGCCGATACGGTGACAGAAATGCGTCCTATAAAACATGCTTTTGACAGCGGAATAAAAGCGCAAAAAGGTATAGATTGGTGACCTATAATGATTATCATAAAATGAATATTTTTCTTAAATAAGAATTGGCTCGCCTAAAATGCCAGCACCAAATATTCTCCCATTTTTTTTCATAAATTCAAAATAGGCATCTCTATCTACAAAAATATTATTTTGTATTTGTTGATTGTAAATCATTGCCATTCTTACTAAATATTTATGATATTCATCATAAAATATTTGTTTTTCTTTAGGATCTCTTGACGCTAAATATTTCTTCATTATTTCATAAATACTATTTGCTTCTTTGGTTAATTTTTCATTACTAAATTTAACATTATATTCTAGTGGAGTTAAATTATCTGTTCGTGTGTTTCCTCCATCTATCCAATTAAACTTATCTGTTGCTAAATATTCAGTTAACAAATCACGTTCAGAATAAAAGTGAATACCATAAGGATATTTAGCGATATATTGATAAAAATCCTCTCTTGAAAAACATTTTGTCAATACATTCACTTTTTCATTATCGTCCCAATCAGATAAGTAAGTAGGTAATGATTCATCTAATGGAATATCGCAATTAAAAATATTATTATCAATAAAAAGAGAGTCAGAGCTATTAATGGCGCCGCGTACAAGTATGCCGTTAATCCATACAGTGCGCTCATCTATATGAAGATCATCAAGTGTATCATCTGGTTTAAATACCGAAGTGAAACTATAATATATTTCTCTATTTGGATTAATTATCCCGCCTCGATTGCCTGGATAAATCATAAATTCACTCTGTTCACCATGACTATCAACTAACAGATGTTTTCCGTTATTAAGTTTTATTTTTTTAACTTCACCTTTACCCATTACGAAATAAGAATTATCAACTTTAAACTCTAAAGGTTCTAATCGGTTATTGCTGATATAAAAAATACCGTTCTGCTTTTCTCGTTTTGCGGGGTTGTCGCACCCTACTATCAGAAAAGTCATATATAACACTGTTGTTAAATAAAAATAACGATACATATTATTTTGAATACCTTATCGTTAAATAAAAAATTATTAATATTTCTACCGTAATAATGTAATTATCATAGATATATTTATTATAAAAATAAAGCCATCAAAAAAAGAAGCACTCATAAAAACATGAGTGCTTCTTTTTAAAAATGAAAATTTAATTTGAAATAATAAATAATTATTCGCTAATTACTTTTTATTTCCTGCTGATTGGCGACGACTTGACGCTCTTTTAGCTGGTGATGTTGAAGTGCGAGCAGATACTTTCGTATGACGCTTAACTGCACGACGGATCTGATTCGCTTTGATACGACGTTGATCTTTTTCTACTGCAACTTTTGTTACTGTTTCGTCGTTTAATTCAACTAATTGACGTAAATAGTTGATTTGATCTAATCCAAGTTCAACCCAACCACCACGCGGTAAACCTTTTGGTAAATCGATGTCACCGTAACGAACACGAATAAGACGGCTGACTTGGACACCAACAGCTTCCCACATACGGCGAACTTCACGATTACGCCCTTCAGTAAGTGAAACGTTGTACCATTGGTTAATCCCTTCACCACCACGATAAGAAACAGAGCGGAATGAAGCAGGACCATCTTCTAATTGTACACCACGCGTTAATTGACGAATTTTCGCATCATCAATTTCACCAAAAACACGGACAGCGTATTCACGCTCAACTTCACGGCTAGGATGCATTAAACGGTTGGCTAATTCACCATCAGTTGTAAATAACAGTAATCCACTGGTATTCACATCAAGACGACCTACGGCAATCCAGCGAGCACTGTTAAGGCGAGGAAGACGTTGGAAAACGGTTGGACGACCTTGCGGATCACTGCGAGTACACAGTTCACCTTCAGGTTTGTAATAAGCAAGCACACGGCAAACATCTTTTTGTGCTTCACGAATATTTAGAATACGGCCATCTAAGCGGATTTTTGCTGTAGTGGTGACATCAATACGATCACCTAATTTCGCTTTTGTACCATCAATGCTGATACGCCCTTCTTGAAGATAGCCTTCAATTTCACGGCGAGAACCGTGACCAGAACGAGCAAGGATTTTTTGTAATTTTTCAGTGCGTTGCGATTTATCGCTCATGAAACAACCTCATGTGTCGCCTTCACAGGCGTCATAAAAATAGAATTAATTTTTAAAAATCAATTAAATAAAAATAACCCATGTTTATTAAAATAAGAAATAAACACAGGTTTATTGATTCAATAGTGAACAATGTTGATGATTTTTCACATCAACATTGTGATAAATAGTGGCGATAAAATGACGTTGGCAAAACCTTAACGATAGCTTAGCCGTTTGTTCGCAGATCAAGTTATTGTGTTTAACGTTTAAAATACGCGTTGATATAACCGATTTCAAAAACAGACACCGTGATTTTTATCGCAATGTATAAATTTAACACAAGCGATAAAACCCTTCACCTTTTATCTCTTTATCTCGTGATAAATTTCTTCACTATCGAGTCATTACTATCGAGTCATTGACTCCCAATTCAGTTTAATCAGCTAAATGACTTACTGAAATGGCGTAATATCACCCGTACCTTCACGCACGATAACTGGGGTATCTTCTGTTAAATCAATTACCGTTGTCGGTTTTTGTCCTAAATAACCACCGTGGATCACCAAATCAACTTGTTTGCTTAATAAATCTTCGATTTCTTCCGGATCAGATTCAGCAAAATCGTTGCCTGGTAAAATCAGGCTTGTTGACATTAATGGCTCACCAATATTTTCTAACAATGCCAATGCAATAGGGTTAGAAGGAACACGCAAACCTATGGTTTTACGTTTATCATTCATCAAACGTTTTGGTACATCTTTAGTTGCTTTTAAGATAAAGGTGTAATTACCTGGAGTGTTATTTTTTATTAAACGAAACACCACATTATCAACATAAGCGTAATTGGCGATTTCTGATAAATCACGGCACATCAGTGTGAAATTGTGGTTTTTATCTAATTGGCGAATACGACAAATTCGCGTCATTGCATCTTTGTTTTCTAAACAACAGCCAATAGCATAGCCAGAGTCTGTTGGATAAATCACCACACCGCCTTTGCGTAAAATATCAGCACTTTGTTCAATTAAACGAGCCTGCGGATTATCAGGGTGAATATAAAAAAGTTGGCTCATACATCCCTCAATGAATTTCTAATGTTACTCTTGCCATAGCGACCAAACTGGTTCTACACCACTGGGTAACCATAAATTACGCCCCAATTCTATCCACGAGCAAGGGCGATGAAAATCAGAACCTAACGAAGCTTTTAGCCCATAAAGTTGCGCTAATGCTGCGTGCTGTTCTCGTTCTTGTGGTGGTTGTTGGCATTGTGCCACTTCGATTGCATCACCACCAAGTTGTTTAAAATAAAGCGTTAAGCGTTTTAACCACTTAGAGGATAGACCATATCGTCCCGGATGCGCTAATACTGCAACGCCACCAGCCTCATGAATCGCTGTGACAGCGTCACCTATTGAGCACCACTGTGGGGGGACATAACCCGTTTTACCTTTCGCTAAATAACGCTTAAACACTTTATTAACCGAGGCAACATGCCCTTCATTCACGAGAAAACGGGCAAAGTGTCCTCTTGTAACTTGTCCACCATGTGCTAAGGCTTTTGCTCCTTCAAATGCATTTGCAATACCCGCTTTTTCTAATCGCTCACCTATCATTATCGCGCGTGTTTCACGACATTGGCTTTGTGACGAAAGGAGTGCTTTCATTGCATTATGGTTGATATCAATATTCAATCCAACAATATGGATTTCTATATTCTCCCATAAAGTCGATATTTCGACACCTGATATCAGGGTAAGAGGCAGATTTTTTTCTGCAATATAATCATTAGCAGGAGTAATCGCCGCTGTTGTATCGTGATCTGTAATCGCTAAGACATTAATTTGACGCTCTATCGCTCTCTCAACCAATTCTTTTGGTGAAAGCTCGCCATCTGACGCGGTAGTGTGGCTGTGCAAATCATAAATCACTCTTAAATCAGATAGCACTTCTGTCATCGCTTCTCCCTTTTCATCTTAGCAAGGTAATAATTTTTAAAGAGTATGCCATAAAGTACTTGACGAACCCAACGCAATCCAGTTTACTAGTACACAACACGAGCTAGTCTATTAACTTATTGTCTGTCGTTAGCTGTAAGGAGATCTTATGAATATTAATCAACGTCTTATCGCTCTTTGGTGGCGCAATACTCTTTTATGGGCGGTTTGATCTCCTGCTTCACGTCAGTGATATCTAAAACCCGCCTACGCGGGTTTTTTTATGCATTAAAAACAGTTAGTAAAAAATAATATAGAGCGATAATAATGAATACATCACTTGCATTCTCATTTAATACCAAGGCAACGCCACTGCCTTACCACAGCGAACCTGCTTTACTTTTCAATACATTATGTGAAAACAAACATCACACATTATTATTAGAATCTGCACAAGTTGACACTAAAGCAAACTTAAAAAGTTTGTTAATTGTTGATAGCGCATTACGTATCAGCGCAGTAAAAAATCAAGTCACTATTGATGCATTAAGCGTTAATGGACAAGGTTTATTACCTGCATTAAAAATCGCACTAAAAGAAAAAGCGGTCTTAATGCAAGAGAGCGATAAACAGTGTGTTTTTACTTTTTCTTCACCTGCACAAGATATTGATGAAGAGAGCAAATTAAAATCAGCCAGCGTATTTGATGCTTTACGTTTCTTTCTTGCTAATAAAGACACTAAAGATGCTAATGCTATTTTTGTCGGCGGTTTATTTGCTTATGATTTAGTCAGTGGATTTGAACCCATTCCTGAATTAGACACCGTTTTTTCATGCCCTGACTACTGCTTTTATTTAGCAGAACAGTTAATTGTGATCGACCATCAGAATAAAGATAGTCAGTTAATTTCCATTGCTTTTACTGATGATAAAACAGAGTGTCAGCGCCTCACTTTACGCCAATCTGAGTTAATTTCACTGGCTAAACAACCTTTAAAACATCCTATCCGCCGCGCTTTAACAGCAGCAGAATCAACAATACAAGGCAATATGGATGATAAAGGTTATGGCGATATTGTTGAGGCAATGAAAACCTATATTCGTCGAGGTGACATTTTCCAAGTTGTTCCATCACGTCGCTTTCAAGTTGCTTGCCCTTCACCACTTGCCGCTTATCAAGTGTTGAAAGAGAAAAATCCAAGCCCTTATTTATTCTATATGCAAGATGCTTTGTTCACGGTATTTGGAGCATCACCAGAAAGTGCATTGAAATATCAAACAAGTGATCGCCAAATTGAAATCTATCCAATTGCAGGAACTCGCCCAAGAGGACGCAACACAGATGGTTCAATCAATGCAGATTTAGACAGTCGAATTGAACTTGAAATGCGCACTGATACGAAAGAGCTTTCTGAACATTTAATGTTAGTTGATTTGGCACGTAATGATTTAGCGCGTATTTGCCAAGCAGGTAGCCGTTATGTCGCTGAATTAACAAAAGTTGATCGTTATGCTTTTGTCATGCACTTAGTCTCAAGAGTAGTCGGTAAATTGCGTGATGATTTAGATATTTTCCATGCGTATCAAGCTTGTATGAATATGGGAACACTATCTGGAGCGCCGAAAGTCAGTGCAATGCAATTGATTGCTCGTTATGAAAAAACGAAACGTGGCAGTTATGGTGGTGCTATCGGCTATTTTACTGGCGCAGGAGATTTTGATACTTGCATAGTTATTCGTTCCGCTTATGTTGAAAATAATATTGCAACTATTCAAGTTGGTGCTGGAATTGTGCTCGACTCAGATCCAAAAATGGAAGCAGAAGAGACACGCAATAAATCACAAGCTGTTATCAATGCCATTTTACAAGCTCACACCAATACTCAAATGCAGGAGGCTTGCTAATGGCGACTATCTTACTGCTCGATAATATCGACTCATTTACTTATAACCTTGTCGATCAATTACGTAGCCTTGGCAATAATGTTGTGATTTATCGCAATAGCGTCGCTGCCGATGTTATTGAACAAAAATTACATGAGCTCGATAACCCGATTTTACTGTTATCGCCGGGGCCAGGAGCACCTTCACAAGCTGGTTGCATGCCTGAACTGTTAAAACGTGTATTAGGCACATTGCCTGTAATTGGTATTTGCTTAGGTCATCAAGCCATTATTGAGGCTTACGGTGGCAAAGTTTCTTCATGTGGAGAGATCTTACATGGTAAAGCGACATTAGCTGAACACGATAACAGCGAAATGTTTGTGAATTTACCTAACCCTTTACCCGTAGCTCGTTATCATTCGCTTTCAGGAGAACAAGTTCCAGAACAACTCATTATTAATGCTTGGTGCGATAACACTGTTATGGCGGTGCGTCACCGTCAACATAAAACCTGTGGTTTTCAGTTTCACCCAGAATCAATTTTAACCACAAAAGGCGCACAACTTTTAGAGCAAACAATCGCATGGGCATTAACTCCTAAAGGAGACGCATAAAATGGAAACTATCTTCAACAAATTATTTAGCGCACAACAATTGACGTTAGAAGAAAGCCAAACACTGTTTAGCGCCATTATTCGCGGTGAGTTAACAGAATCACAATTAGCGGCAGTATTAATCAGCATGAAAATGCGCGGTGAACATCCTCAAGAAATCGCAGGAGCAGCACGCGCATTACTCGAAAATGCACTGCCATTTCCTCGTCCTGATTATACCTTTTGCGATATCGTAGGCACTGGCGGTGATGGTGCAAATAGTATCAATATTTCAACAGCAAGCGCCTTTGTTGCAGCTGAAGTAGGTATCAAAGTTGCGAAACACGGTAATCGTAGCGTATCCAGCCGCTCTGGATCTTCCGACTTATTAGCAGCATTTGGTATCCCTTTAGACAGAAGTGCTGATGATGCGCGCCAATTACTGGATGAAGTGGGTTTATGCTTTTTATTTGCACCTCAATATCACAGTGGTTTTCGTTTTGCAGCACCCGTTCGCCAACAATTGAAAACACGCACGTTATTTAATGTATTAGGTCCATTGATCAACCCAGCGCGTCCGCCATTAGCATTAATTGGAGTGTATAGCCCAGAGTTATTGATGCCTATCGCAGATACATTAAAAGTTTTAGGTTATGAGCGTGCTGCCGTTGTTCATAGTGGTGGAATGGATGAAGTTTCACTACATGCACCTACTCAAGTCGCTGAATTACGCAATGGTGAAATTACACGTTATCAACTGACACCTAGTGATTTTGGTCTTCGCCCTTGTGCCATTACTGATTTAGAAGGTGGTACACCTGAAATAAACCGTCAATTATTAGCAGATTTATTACAAGGAGAAGGAAAAAGAGCACATACCGAATCTGTTGCAGCTAATGTCGCTTTATTAATGCGTTTACATGGGCAAGAAGATTTAAAAATGAATACTGAAGTTGCTATGCACGCCATTTATAGCGGTAAAGCAATAAATCGTGTAACTGCGTTAGCAGCGAGAGGATAAGAGCATGACTGTATTAAACGCCATTGTAAAAGATAAAGCTGAATATCTAATTGCACGTAAAGCAAGCCAACCATTATCAGAATTTGTGCACCAAATAGAGCCATCAACACGCTCGTTTTATCAGGCATTAACTCAGCCCAATACTGTTTTTATTTTAGAGTGTAAAAAAGCATCACCCTCAAAAGGTCTAATTCGTGCTGATTTTGATCCCGCTACGATTGCAAAAATTTATCAGCCTTATGCTGCTGCAATTTCGGTATTAACGGATGAGAAATATTTTCAAGGGAGCTTTGATTATTTACGTCAAGTTAGCCAAGTCGTGCATCAACCTGTTTTGTGCAAAGATTTTATTATTGATGAATACCAAATCTATTTAGCTCGTTTTTATCAAGCAGATGCCATTTTATTAATGCTCTCTGTCTTAGATGATGAGCAATATCGTGCACTATCAGCCGTTGCTCATCAATTAAACATGGGTGTATTAACGGAAGTAAGCACTGAAGAAGAACGTCAACGTGCCATTAATCTCAATGCCAAAGTTATCGGTATTAACAATCGTGATTTGCGTGATCTCTCTATCGATTTAGCGCGTACCCAGCAGTTAAGCCAAGGATTGCCTAAAGATGCAATCGTGATCAGTGAGTCAGGTATTCACACCCACCAGCAAGTTCAAGCGTTAAGCCAATATGCTAATGGGTTTCTAGTTGGTAGCGCCTTAATGTCACAAGAAAATATTGACCAAGCAGTGAGAGCGCTCGTTTTGGGAAAGCATAAAGTGTGCGGGTTAACTCGCACACAAGATGTAAAAGCGGTTTATCAAGCTGGTGCTTATTATGCAGGGTTGATTTTCGCAGAAAAATCCCCTCGAAAAGTGACATTGTCACAAGCACAAGAGTTGATAGCGCAAGCTCCCTTAGCCTTTGTGGGAGTTTTTCAAAACCAACCCATTACGCTTATTTGTGACTATGCTGAAAAACTTAATTTATCTGCCATTCAATTACACGGACAAGAAGATGCTCAGTTTATTGAGCAACTTAGACAAAGAATTCAACCTAGCTGTGAGATTTGGCAAGCAATAAATATGGCAATTCACGCAGATATTTCTCCGGTTTCACACGTTAATAAATATGTACTTGATAACGGCACTGGTGGCACAGGAACAACGTTTAATTGGCAAAAAATTCCTAATACATTACGTGAAAAAGCGTTACTTGCAGGTGGTCTTAACAGTGAAAACTGTTTGGATGCAGTTAAAACAGGCTGTATCGGGCTTGATTTTAACTCTGGAGTAGAGTCGGCTCCCGGCATAAAAGATGCGCAACGTCTGAACCAAGTATTTGCACAATTACAGCTAAACTAAATTTCACAAAAATAAAATTTCAAACAGGATGACATCACAATGAGAAAACTTAACCCCTACTTTGGCGAATTTGGTGGCCAATATGTACCTGAAATCTTAATTCCTGCATTGGATCAACTCGAACAAGCTTTTATTGATGCGCAAAACGATCCCTCTTTTCAGCAAGAATTCCAAGATTTATTAAAAAATTATGCAGGCAGACCAACGGCACTAACCCTTTGTCGTAATTTAACAGAAGGCACGCGAACTCGTTTATATCTAAAACGTGAAGATTTACTGCATGGTGGCGCCCATAAAACTAACCAAGTATTGGGTCAAGCCTTGTTAGCAAAACGTATGGGTAAAACCGAAATTATTGCAGAAACAGGTGCGGGTCAACATGGTGTTGCAACTGCTTTAGCCTGCGCACTGCTTAATATGAAATGTCGTATCTATATGGGTGCTAAAGACGTCGAACGCCAATCGCCTAACGTATTTCGTATGCGCTTAATGGGTGCCGAAGTGATCCCCGTTCACAGTGGTTCATCTACCTTAAAAGATGCGTGTAATGAGGCATTACGTGACTGGTCTGGTTGTTACGACCGCGCACATTACTTATTAGGAACGGCGGCAGGCCCTCATCCTTATCCAACCATTGTCCGTGAATTTCAACGTATGATTGGTGATGAAGCCAAAGCACAAATTCTAGAGCGTGAAGGTCGTCTACCTGATGCTGCTATCGCTTGTATTGGCGGTGGTTCTAATGCTATCGGTTTATTTGCATCCTTTATCCCAGAAACTTCGGTGCAACTAATTGGTGTTGAACCTGCGGGTAAAGGTATTGAAACGGGTGAACACGGCGCACCACTGAAGCATGGAAAATTAGGGATCTATTTTGGTATGAAGTCCCCAATTATGCAGACTGATGAAGGACAAATTGAAGAGTCATATTCAATTTCAGCAGGTCTTGATTTCCCATCTGTCGGGCCTCAACACGCACACTTAAATAGCATTGGTCGTGCTGATTATGTTTCTGTTACCGATGATGAAGCCATAGAAGCATTTAAAGCACTTTCTCGCCGTGAAGGGATTATTCCAGCCTTAGAATCTTCTCATGCATTGGCTTATGCATTGAAATTAATTGCACAAAATCCTGACAAAGAGCAGCTATTAATTGTGAACTTATCAGGCCGTGGTGATAAAGATATTTTTACTGTAAACGATATTTTAGCAGCAAGAGGAGAAATCTAATGAGCCGTTATCAAGTATGCTTTGAAGCATTGGCACAAAAACAGCAAGGCGCATTCGTTCCTTTTGTCACATTGGGTGATCCTTCTCCTGAGCTGTCATTACAAATTATTGATGCGTTAATTGAAGGTGGCGCAGATGCATTAGAGATTGGTATTCCCTTCTCCGATCCTCTTGCAGATGGTCCTACAATCCAAGGGGCTAATTTACGTGCGCTTAATGTCGGTGTAACACCAACAGATTGCTTTGCGCTCTTAACTAAAATTCGTGCAAAACATCCTAATATTCCTATTGGCCTATTAGTTTATGCCAACCTTGTTTTTAGTAATGGCATTGATAATTTTTATAGTAAATGTGAGCAAGCAGGCGTGGATTCTGTCTTGATTGGTGATGTACCTTTACGTGAATCAAAAGAGTTCCGTGAAGCAGCACAACGCGCAAATATCAGTCCTATTTTTATTTGTCCACCTAATGCTGATGATGAACTTTTACAAGAGTTGGCAGCATCAGGTAAAGGCTATACCTATTTATTATCAAGAGCAGGTGTAACGGGTACAGATAAACGTGCAGAACAATCACTAACACATCTTACTGACAAACTAAAAACCTATAATGCCCCTCCCGCATTGCAAGGTTTTGGCATTTCTGAGCCTAAGCAAGTTAAAGAAGCGATTGCCAATGGTGCCACAGGCGCAATTTCAGGCTCGGCAGTGGTTCAAATTATTGAGAAAAATCTTCATCAACCCGATGTGATGTTAAAAGCACTGACGACATTTGTGAAAGAGATGAAGGCAGCTACCCTCGCCTAATTGCTTTAAATACGCTTAGTGAGATCCGCTTTAGAGAAATAATTTGCTATTTTTCTAAGCGGATTACTCTTAATTTATTGTCTATTCAATCCCACTCATTGACTGCTGAAACCGCGATAAACCGCGTTCTCATTCCCTCGTTCATATTCTTAATCAAATAATCTTTTTATCTAAAGTTGGGCGAAATTTTATTTTTTGGTCATACTTTATAAGGTACTTTATATTTTCTTTTCGGAAATACTCAACCAATAATGTAATTACAAGGAGTTTGATGATGAAACTATGGGCAAAAATCTCCGCTGTTATGGCAGCATTACTGATGGCATTAACTTTATCTGCATGTTCTCCAACTGCAACATCAGAGGGTACTGGGGGATATTTTGATGACTCCGTGATCACCACTAAAGTGAAAACAGCGCTAATTGGTGAAAAAAATCTTAATTCAACACAAATCAGCGTTGAAACATTTAAAGGTAAAGTTCAACTAAGTGGTTTCGTCTCTTCTCAAGCAGATGCCAATCGTGCCATTGAAACAACACGTAAAGTAACAGGTGTAAAAGGGGTTATAAACTCAATGGTTATTCGCTGATCCGCTTTTATTCTCGTCTTCCTTTAGTCCTAATTTTCTAGACCACTTCGGTGGTCTTTTTTTGTCCAAGACTTTTGTCTTAATCATTTAATCTTTCATAAAGTGGATCAATTTTTGCAAAAAAAACAAATAAGCTAAAAAGTGTCTATTTTTATTCCACGCCAGAATTAGCTCACAAAAAGAACAAATCAGAAATATTACTAATCATTTTGAGATTATAAATTACCCACCTTATTACTCTGAATATCTCCTATGTTGATATCATTTTATTCTTTTTCTATTTTCTTCTATCTATTGATAGATAAAGCCGTTTTACTCAATTTAAATATAAAGATGCATTTTAAATGCACCTATAGAATACACCCTTTTACTTATTAAAATGCCAGCAATTTTTAATAAATAAAATCACACTTTTTTTATTTTGATAATATCAATAAACAAAAGATGCATATTGAATACATTTTAGTGGATATCAAAATGCTAAATGTCTTATTTCAGATGTCTATTTACCTATTTAACTCTGCTTTTAATAACTCATAATTTAGGTATTAAGAATAAAAAAGAAGCTGTATATAATCTAGAAATGAAAGATTTTTAGCAAATTAAAAAGATAAAAAAAGCGAAGAGAAACTTCGCTTTTTCATTATGAGATATTCTTTTAAAGAAAGAATAATTAGAAACGGTAACCCACACCAAACATAAATACGAATGGGTCTAAACGTGTGCTAATTAATTGTCTATCTTCACCCGCTTTAAATTTAACATCCGTTTCGATGTTCATCCACCAAACAGACGCATTCAGCATCCAGTTTTTATCGAGGTTATAATCTAAACCTGCTTGTGCTGCAAAGCCCCATGAATCCTTGAGATCTAAGTCAGATAAGCCAGCATTTTTACCCGCTGAATTGAATTTCTCATCAAAGAAAGTGGTAAAATTAAGACCTGCACCTAAATAAGGGCGTAGTTTATCTTCGCCATTACCGAAGTAATATTGTGCCATTAATGTTGGTGGTAAATGTTTAACAGTCGCAATTTCACCAAAGTTTGTTAATGATACTTTGTGCTCAAAAGGAGTAGCTGCTAATAACTCAACACCGATATTATCAGTGATCATATACCCGAAAGTTAAACCTAATTGGGTATTATTATTAGCTTCAAAATGCCCAATACCTAATACATCATCAGAACCCGCATTAGGACGAACTGTTGCAGTACCTGCACGGAATAAAAAATCACCTGCTTGGTGAGCAAAAGAAATAGAAGGCGCAAGAGTTGCAGCCGCTAAAATAAGCGCAGAAAGTTTTTTCATTATTTAACCCATTCCTGTAATAAGTAAAATCTCCGCTAAAAATATAACCATTTATTGATAATTATGATCTAATGCCGATCACAACTTTGGAATTATTTTTGCAGAAAGTGTTATTTCTCTTTTTATTATTTATCAATACTATTATTTATAATTGATCCACATCAAATTTCCCATTAATACCATTTTTTCTTATAATTAAATTTATTATTACTATTATTTTTTGAATAAAAAATACCCTAATAAGCCTTATTTGAAAATAAAGTTATCTTTGTGTTAAAAATATGTTTTATTTAATTTAAATGATAAGTGTAATTCGATTATTCGCATCTAGAAAAACGTGAAATAAGAGGATCGAGATAAAATATCCCTTTTTGCTGTTGTAAAAGGTACAATAGCGCGCATTGACACAGTCTATTTTTATAGGAGCAGTTTCATGCCTACCACGGCACGCACAATCTACCGAGACAGTCTTAATTTTTATAAGAATGAACGACGTAGCATTGTTACTCTTTCCGCTATTCTTGCCATTATTTTAGCGATCATTCATGTCTTCATTGGCCCTAATCCTCAAGAGTACCAATTGATGATTGAATTTGTGGCTAATTTTAAAAATACACAGCTTTCTTCTGCCTCTCCTGCTGAGTTAGAAGCAATGTCAAACAGTGTCGTGGGTATTGCCAAAAAAGTGTTATCACTGTATGCATTTGAAACATTACAGCAAAGCATCTTGGTTCTAACCTTATTGATGTTCGCTACGGCGATTTCCACAGGTCATAACGTCACCTTAGGTCAAACATTTAATGCGGCTCTACCTCGCTTACCTAAAATGTTCCTATTGATTGTGCTGTGCTCTATTTTGATTAGCGCTGGTTTTATGGTGATGATTATTCCTGGCATCATTTTATTAATTGGTTTTGCATTAGCGCCTGTTGTTTTAGTACGTCAACAAAATATGGGAAGTGCAATACGTTTGGGTTGGAAAGTTGGATTTAGTGAATCGGCTGCACTTATTCCTGCTTTAGGTATTTGGATCTTATTGCAGTTCGGCATTGGTTTTGTGAGTAATCTTACAATTCAACTACCTGATGTTATCCATAACTTCTTATTCTACTTCCTAAAAAATATGGCTTCGGCTTGGATGATTATTTATCTGTTCCGTTTGTTTATGTTGGTTGAAAACAAATACACAACGCAACAGCGTTAATCTATTCAAAGATTCAAAGCATTATCATTACCTATAAAAAATCCCGTGTATAAGCTAATCACTTATCACGGGATTTTGTTATTTATTATGCACCAATGAAGTTTAGCCAATACACTTAGAGAGTAGATGTATGACTCGTTGTTGGCGCATCTACTGTATTCTCATCATTATTTTCAGAGTCTTGTTTTAGCGCCTCTTTTCTTGCTTCTTTCTGTTTTTCTTTGATCTGCTGTCGGCTTTGATACAGGCGGATCACAAAATAGAGATCTGGGGCAATAATCAAATCATCTTCATTGAGCGAAATTTTATTCCGTTCTATCCAACGATTTAATTCCGTTCTGCGCCCCGCTAGAACCAATTTAACGCCTTTTATTCGTAATTCTCTTATTAACTCATCAATGGCAGCAAATACGCTAACATCGTCATAAGTAAAGCTTACAGCAGCATCTACCGCTAACCATGCTGGTCTTTGAGGTGCGTTATCAACCAGTTGTAGTACTCGTTTTTTAAAATAACCCACATTAAAATAAGTCAGGGGTGAATTAAAACGGTACATCATTAAACCATCAATAGGCTCAATGCCATTATCCTTATTCATTGAATGAACCATTCCTTGTTCATCAACACCCAATAACTGATCGCTAGGTCTAAAAACAATACGTAAGAATTGTAATAGGCCTAATAAAACCGCAAAACCAATACCATTAATAAGACCTGCCAATAACACAGCTAATAATGTAAATGATGCCAATGTAAATGCTTGTTTATTACGCTTACGATAAGACCAAATATGACGAATACTAAGCAGTGACCAAGAAGAAACTATCAACACTATCCCTAACGAAGACAGTGGAATATAAGCAAGAAAATCGGTCATAAATAGCAACACGAGCAAAATCATCAATGCGGCAATAATAGAAACTAACTGCGTTTTCCCCCCAACGGAGTCATTGACCGCTGTACGACTACTTGCCGCACTTACAGCGAACCCTTGAGACAATGCGGCGGCAATATTGGCAATACCTAATGCTTTTAATTCTTGGTCTGCATCGACATCATAACCATTTTTGCTGGCAAAACTGCGGGCTGTCATCATAAAACTCACAAAGCTAATGACAGCCAAGTTTATGGATGGAACTAATAATTCTCGTAATACACCAGGATGAAATCCACTCATCGAGACTACTGGCAGAAATAGATCAGCATTCCCAGCCTCTTTATTCACGATAGCAATACCAAAGCTTGCCAAATCAAATTGCCAACTCAAATATGTCATCATAACCATGGCAATTAACGGTGCAGGCCATCGGCTACGAAAATAACGAATCCCTAATAATAAGGCTAATGTTACAGCTGACATTAATACTGTGGGCAAATGAGCATCCATTAATCGAAAAGGAACTTCAATGAGTTTTTCGATTAAGTGATCTGGGGAAGTATCAAAGCCAAAGACTTTGCTAATTTGCCCGACCATAATGGTGATCGCAACACCATTTAAAAGCCCTTGAAGAATGGGACGAGAAAGAAAATCAGTAAAAGCCCCTAATCTAAAATGGCTGGCTAAAATACACCAAAACCCCGTCATCGCTGTCATGATAATCGCAAGTTGCCATCGAGTATTTTCATCACCAGCAGATAGTGGAATGACGACCGCAGCAATAACGGCACAAGTTGCAGCATCTGGCCCCGTAATTAACTGGCGGGAAGTACCAAATAACGCATAAATAATCATGGGGAAAATACAGGCATATAACCCAACAATAGCGTTAATACCCAATAATTCGGTATAAGCAATGGCGACAGGTAATGCCACGGCAGCAACAGAAAGGCCCGCTTTTAAATCATAGCCAAAATATTCACGCTTATAGTTAAACAATAAGCCTAATCCTGGCATCCATTTTATTAGTCTTTTTCCGATCATTGATTTCCTCTTATCAGAAATACTTTTTTATTTATGCATTCATCAAAAAGTAGCGGATGAAAATGATGAGTATATGAATCATATACTAGTGTAATATTTAAATCCTCCTTCATAATTCAAGCTTAAGTTTTAATTTTACATAAATGCAATTGCGTTGATTTTTCATTGAGTTATTTCAGATAAAACTAGGTTTTTTTGTACAAATTAACACTCTGTCGTTAAAGATGTGCAATTGTTTACCCATTTTCTGTCGCTTTGCATTAGAATAGCCAAGTTTATGAATTTAATTACCATAGGTTCCTATCTGTTATGAAAAATGGCTGGCTTAAGCAATTACTTGATTTTGCTCCACTATTAGTTTTTTTTATCTTCTATAAATGGCAAGATATTTTCTATGCTTCAGGTGCATTAATTATCGCGACGTGGATCTCAGTCGGTTTAACATGGCTTATTTTCCATAAAGTAGAGAAAGCGCCGCTCATTACCGCTGTGGTTGTCACTATTTTTGGTTCATTAACCCTATTTTTCCATTCTGCTGATTTTATTAAATGGAAAGTGACGGCTATTTATGCCATTTTTGCTATCGTTTTAATTGGTATGCAGTTATTTACGCCAAAAACGTTAATGGAAAGAATGTTAGGCAAAGAGCTTGCTATGCCGCCTGCAAATTGGAAGAAACTCAATATTGCATGGGTGATTTTCTTTTTTGCTTGTGCTCTTGGTAATATTTATGTGGCATTTTCTTTGGCGGAAGAGACTTGGGTTAATTTTAAAGTCTTTGGCTTAACTATTTTAACCTTTATCTTTACTATCGCCAGTGTGGTTTATATCTGGAATAACCGTTTACCAGAAGAACAAACTGAAAATGAAGCTACAGAAAATAGTGAACACAAATTATCAGATAATATGACAAAGCAAGCATCTAAACCGACATCACACGATGCCCATTCAAAATCTGAATAATTATTTTTATTTTATTGGGAGATATGTGCTCTAAATAATTTAAGTTGTAGCTATTAGAGTATAGCCTGCTGATACTCTAAATAATTTAAGTTGTAGCTATTAGAGTATAGCCTGTAGATACTCTAAATAATTTAAGTTGTAGCTATTAGAGTATAGCCTGTAGATACTCTAAATAATTTAAGTTGTAGCTAGGCGACAAGTGAATGAGACGCTAGGAGCATACATTAGTATGTGACTAGTGCGAATGAACGAAGTCAACAACGCTACAACTTGAAGTATGACGAGTAAACTTGAAGTATGACGAGTAAACTTGATGTATACGAGTAAATATCTCCTTGGTTTAAACATTATTTTACAGATACTTTATTTCCATGACTGAACAACAATCTTTGCCTAATGGTGAGCTCGTTTTACGCACCCTTGCCATGCCTGCTGATACTAACGCTAATGGTGATATTTTCGGTGGCTGGTTAATGTCTCAAATGGACATCGGTGGTGCAATTTTAGCAAAAGAAATTGCGTTAGGTCGTGTCGTTACTGTGAGTGTAACAGGCATTACCTTTCTTAAACCTGTTGCTGTTGGTGATGTCGTTTGTTGCTATGCGCGTTGCTTAAAAACGGGTAACTCTTCAATTACTGTTAATATTGAAGTATGGGTTAAAAAAGTCGCCACAGAACCTGTCGGCCAACGCTATCGTGCAACAGAGGCTGTGTTTACCTACGTTGCCGTTGACGAGAACAATTCTGCTCGTCGCTTACCTGAGGGTAAAGCTCACTTCACGCTAACAAGTACTATGGAATAAAACGCCATTACGACAATTCGATTACGACGCTAATAGCGTGAAAGCATTAAAAATTGAATACTAAAAAAGGCACTTATTAAAGTGCCTTTTATTTATCTGGTATCAAATAGGGATATCGCTTTGTTTAACGGCTAACTTTATAAAAATTAGCTTGCTGACACCCCTGTCATTTTGAACTCAATGAGAACCACTTTTCCTTTATAAGGAATTTTTTCATAACGCCATTGACGCATCGCTCTTTTAACATCTCTTTCAAATACATTCTTAGGATCAGCAGAAAGTATTTCTACATTATCTACTCGCCCATCAGCATCAACATCAAAACGTACTTTTATAGATCCTTCAATACCCACGGCTTTTGCTCTCTGAGGATATTCAGGTAAACCTTGGCGTACTGCATTGGGTACTTTGCCTTCACCACTGCTTGCCACGGCAACCGGTTTTTCATCGCCTTTATCACTTGGCTTTGCCGTCGGGTTAAGATTTTTGAGATCATTACCTTTATTAACAACTAAAGGTTGTGGTCGCTCAACAGGCGGTTTCGGTTTATCCACAGGTTTTGGTTCTGGTTTTTTCTCTATTGGTTTTTCGATAATAGGTTTTACATCAGGAATAGGTTCTGGCTCGGGTTCTGGCTCAACAACTGGCTCAGGTTCTGGAGGAGTGACTTCTTCAACCACAGGCTCTGGTTCGCCTGCTGGCTCATCTGCCGCAAATGCCAACATCTGTATAGAGATAGGCTCAGGTGTAACTGGCTTATCTTCTACAACATATAACATCGCAGCCGCAACAAGTGAGGCATGTAGACAAAGTGATATGAGTACCCAAAGCTTCCAACGCATAACTGATCTTATTTCACCTAAAGAAAAAATATGCCCCTAGTTTAAATGCAAATAGCAATCATATTCAATAACGTTTAACAAAATGATTGATATTAACTGTTAAAAAGTGAAATTATGAGTTCCATTCTATGTGTTGTACAAATAAAAGTGCTCTATGTTTTCTAGAAGTATCAAGTTTACGCAGTTTATAAATTCGGAAATTACGACGAGATTGCCCTTCTAACCATCGACGACGTTTACGTATAGCTTGTCTCATCATCCGCCAACGAGCTACTTCAGTCCTACTGTGTCTCATGCTATCAGCACCTATTTTTTCGAATAAGTGGACTATTATAAGACGTTCATTTTGTGATCCAAGGGGTGATTTATGATTTGCTTGAATTTCATCCATTATTTAAGCATTTCTCACAAAGAAAAAATGAATAAAGAGTTGTATCTTATTGCTTATTTGATGCTTATCTCTTAAGAAAGAGATTTGACAGAGATAATAATCCTGATTTAATAGCAACATTCGGCAAATAACAAAAATAATGAACTATTTTTAGTAAATTGCCTTCAGCTTATCCATGCAATTCATTTTCAACGGAAAATAGCTCTACTATGACAACATTTTATACTGTATTAAGTTGGCTAACCTTTTTCTTCTATTGGCTATTAATTGCGGGGGTCACATTTCGTGTCCTAATGCATCGACGACCAGTTACATCAACAATGACATGGTTATTGATCATCTATATTCTGCCATTAGTCGGGGTTATTGCGTATTTTGCTTTTGGTGAATTACACCTAGGAAAACGACGCGTTGAACATGCTAAACAGATGTGGCCTTCTGTTGTTGCGTGGCTTGAAGACTTGAGGAAATGTAAGCATATTTTTGCTACAAGTACGAGCGATATTGCGACTCCTCTTTTCCAATTAACCGCTAAACGCCAAGGTATTAAAGGTGTTAAAGGTAACAAAATTGAACTTTTAACCACCTGTGAAGATTCACTAAATTCAATTACACGCGATATTAATAACGCTCGTGATAACATTGAAATGGTCTTCTATATTTGGCAATCAGGTGGTTTAGTCGATGAAGTAACCGACGCCTTAATCAGAGCCGCTAAACGCGGTGTAAAATGTCGAGTTATGGTTGACTCAGCTGGAAGCTGGAACTTCTTTCGTACCAAAGGCCCAGACGCAATGAGAGCCGCTGGTATTGAATTTGTTGAATCACTGCATGTTAATTTATTCCGTTTCTTCTTGCGCCGCATGGATTTGCGTCAACATCGAAAAATCGTATTGATTGATAATTATATTTCCTACACAGGGAGTATGAATATGGTCGATCCTCGTTATTTCAAACAAGATTCCGGTGTCGGTCAATGGATTGATATTATGGTAAGAATGGAAGGTCCAGTTTCTACCACATTAGGGATGATTTATGCCTTTGACTGGGAAATGGAAACAGGTGAACGCCATTTACCACCTCCTCCTGATGACAATATTATGCCTTGTGAGCAAGAAAGTGGTCATACAACACAAGTTATCGCATCAGGCCCTGGCTTTCCTGACGAGCTTATTCAGCAATCCTTAATTACAGCCATTTATTCCGCAAGAAAAGAATTAGTGCTCACAACACCTTATTTTGTACCTAGCGATGATCTTGCCCATGCAATCTCAACCGCGGCGATGCGAGGTGTTAATGTGAGTATTATTGTTCCTCGCAGTAATGACTCTTTCCTAGTGCGTTGGGCAAGCCGTTCATTCTTTACAGAAATGCTGGAATCTGGTGTAAAAATATTCCAATTTGAAGATGGTTTATTACATACAAAAAGCGTGATGGTTGATGGACAACTTAGTATGGTAGGTTCAGTTAACCTTGATATGCGTAGCTTATGGTTAAACTTTGAAATCACTGTTGTCATTGATGATGAAGGCTTCGGAAGTGATTTAAGCATTGTGCAATATGATTATATTGCTCGCTCTACAGAATTGACACTAGACGAATGGGAAAAGCGCCCTTTCTTAAATCGTGTATTAGAGCGCATCTGCTATTTCTTTAGCCCTCTGTTATAATCAAGAAGGTAATAAAAATAGGCAATAGAATATTTTGCTAAATGAGCAAAAATGCTATACAAACAACGCGATAATTATTGGAATAATAGACAGGCATTACCATGAATGAACCAACCTTAATCAGTGAAGACGATGCTTTAGAACAAGCTTATGATCTATTTTTAGCTCAAGCAGCTGATAATTTAGATGTTGCAGACCAATTACTCTTTAACCTGCAATTTGAAGAAAGAGGCGCAGCTGAAGTGGTTCCATTAGGTAATGATTGGCAATTTATTGTTGGCCAGCCTGTCACATCAGCCCGTTTTAGCGAAGTGATTATTGGCCTTGCTCCAGACGATGATTCCGATATTGATGATATTTTTGGTCGAGTCCTGATTAGTCGCGATCCATTACAGCCTATGTTCCATATTATTTGGAAATCATAATCACTTTATCTTCACCTGCTTATATTTTAGCAGGTGATTTTTTATTTCAGAGAGAAATAAAATGAGTGAAAGTCACTTTATTATTGATACTATTTTTACCTTAGCTTTCTTTGGTGCCTTTTACTGGTATATCTGCGTAGCTATTATTATCATCATGCTCTATACCACAATAAAAACAAAAAAAACGTTATTTCGTATCTTATTTATACTCATTGCTTTATTTTTTGCTTATTTACCTTTCATGCAATACCTCTGGTAAAAATTAAGCAAATAAAATCAAAAGCGCCCTATCAGCGCTTTTCTCTTGATCATTATTTGAGGCATATGATTTGCGTAGGTAATACTAATTACTGACGCAAACTCACAGCGATACGATTAAAGGCATTCATTAATCCAATTGCCAATGTCAGATCACTCATTTCTGTATCTGTAAAATACGCTTTAACCTGCTGATAAATATTATCCTCCGTACTTTTTGCTGAAATATTACTGACCACCTCTGCCCATAGCAATGCAGCTCGCTCTTTATCAGTAAAACGTTCACTCACTTGCCAACCATTTAGTGCATCTAACTTATTTTGAGCAACACCATGATTACGCAACGAATTATTGTGCATCTCTAAACAAAAAGCACAGCCATTGATTTGAGACACTCTTAAATAAACAAGCTCGATTAACGTTATATCCAGTGAACTACCTTCTAGTGCAGTTTTACATTGAATTAAGCCAGCATAAGCTTTAGGACTGAGCTTTGGGTAAGATAAGCGAAGCTTTGACATAATTTCCTCTCGATTCATAATAAAGATAAACCCACAACTAACTGTATATAAAAACAGTAATAATATATTCAATTTATAGCGATGGGTTTATCAATTTTGTGGTATTTGCGTTTAGAGGCGATGATCTTCAGTATAAGTAACTTAATTTACGACTTATTCTTTATTAATTATTGCGTGTAATATCTGTTACTCAAAGCATTTAGATGAATGAGCAATAGTTAAAAACATTGTGCCCTCTCTTGTAAGTGTACTGTCTTGTTTTATTGGTGGTGATTTGACCATTCTATCTATTTCAGTTGAAGAAAATTTATTACTTGCTTCATTATAAAAACACAAACATTGATCTTTACTCACATTACTATAGACACTTAATGTATCCATACAATATTCAATAAATTTATTTTCTCTTGATTCAGAGCAAGCGGGTAGTAAAAATAAAGATAAAATAACAATTAAGGCTTTTTTCATAACTATTCCAATGTTGTGTTAGATCTATTTAATTATGAAAAAATTATTTCATTAAAGCAGAAGGTTTATCACGATATAAATCAAACTTGGGTGGATAATTATTATTTGAACAAGATAAAAAGAGAGAACTTTCACTTTTCTCCTTATTTTTTATCTTTAATATTCCTTTATTTAGTATTTATACTTATTTTTATTTAATCTTAAATGTAACAATGGAAAAGGATTGCCTTGTCCATCTAATTCTGAACGCCCTATTTGCTCAAATCCAATATAAAGATAAAAGCCAATTGCTTGAGGATTTTGCTCATTTACATCTAACTCATCAATATGCAGTGTATTTATCGCGAAAGTTGTAAGTAATTTACCACAACCATGCCCTCTAGAATTCGCATCGACAAAAAGCATTTCTAACTTATTTTCTGCTGTGCCTAAGATCCCATGAATAACATTATTATTGTCTATCGCGATATAGGTATTAAGTATAGGAAAATACTGTTCTACAATATCTTTTTTAAGCGAAAAGATAATATCTTCAGATAGAAATGCATGCGTAGCTCTAACTGAAGATTCCCAAACTGCTATCATTTCATCATAGTGTGAAGGTTCTGCTTTTATTACAGTTAACATAATTCTCTCTCCATAAAATATGGCATCTTAAAGATCCTTTATTGACAGTCAAGCACCCAGAATAAAAAACACACATTTAATGTATATTTAATGTGCTTTGATAAGTGAATATCCTACATATAGTGATGCATTTACACTTGTATTCACAAAAAGGCCACATACTGTGACCTTTTAAAAATATTATTTATTAGCTTAAAATTAGAAACGGTAACCAACACCTAATACCCAAGTACCAAATTTTGCATTATCTAATTTTGAGTATTCATAAGATGCATCAATTGCTACGTTTGGGATTGGATTAATTTGTAAGCCTACCCCATAAGCCATAGACGTTTTGCTGTATTCGTCATTAACATAATAATATTTATCTTCTTGGCTAACGTGACCAAGCCCAATTAAACCATATGCACTAAAGTGATCATTAAAACGATAGCTAGGCCCAGCCGTTAATGAAACATAATCAATTTCAGTTGAACCAATTTTTCCCCAGCGACTATAATAATTATAAGTTAATTTTGTGTACGTCAGTGATCCAATAAAACCCCAATCATTATCAAACTCGTGATTGTATTTAAAGTTAATTCCTTTAGGTTTATCATCGATTTTATAATCACCCAATTTAATTGAGCTCTGAGCATAACCTACGGATAAAGTATTATCTAACGCTGCTTGTGCATTAAAAGAAAGTGTAGAAATAGCTAACAGTGAAGTAGAAAGAAATAAATTACGACTCATCTTTATTCTCTATATAAAAAAGGATAGACAAATGGAACTAAATTAAAATTTAGCTCTCTTATTAAATTGAGTGCAATACTCAATAAAAATTATTGATAAATAATACGTTATTTATAATATTTTATAAAGAAAATCTTATGATTAGAGCTACAATTAAAACACCATTCGCCTCAACAATAAACTTACCTTATTTTTTGCTATTATTAATAGAATATTAAGATCATAACGTTATGAAAAAAGACTAATTTTGATTTATCATTAACTTCAATCGCAGTTTAAATATGATTTAAACCACGATTGATAATCTATTTTTAGAGATAAAAAAATAAAAAACACTCGCTAAGTGAAATTAATTTACTTTAACCTCTGGAGCATTGATTAATATTTAATTAAAAGCTTAAAGTGGTATTTAAAATAAATTATTTTATTAATTTTAATAGGTATAAAAAAGCCACTTATAAAGTAGCTTTTTTATACGACTAATCATACATTATTAGCAAGTTGCATTTTTAACCAAAAACTTTGCTGGCATAAATTAAAAAATTCTTTTCTACAAGGAGAAATCGGTTTGTTATTCGACTCTACAATTTCCCAAGTTATCCAATGTTCAGGACATTGAGCATCATTATCATAGTGTTCTGTTTCTATCTCTTCTGTGCATTTCAAGATGACACCATCAGAAAATAACCAAGTATGAGTTGCCCTGGTTATTTCTGTTAAGTTATCCAAAAAATTCTGAGTACTTAAAATTTGATAGCTATCTTCTTGGTTTACAATTTGAGATATATACTTCGCTAACATCACCTTCTCTCTTGCCTTACTTCTTATTATTTAGTGTACCCATTATAAATGAGTCTAGTTTTATTACTTTATTTTTCATCAAAAGCATCCGCCATAAGTAAAAATTTAGGCTCAGCTTTTTTATATGCATTAATCATAGGAACTAATCGCTGAAAATGTTCACTAGCACAATGCGCATCAAGCGCAGCATGATCTGGCCATTGTTCAATAAAGACAAAGTGACCAGGATCTTTCTCATCAACATATAAATTGTAGCTAATACACAGAGGCTCTTTCTTAGTCGCCTCAACAAGTTCTCGATAAAGAGGTAAAACAATTTCTATCGCTTCTGTTTTAATAAAATCTTCAGCAATTACTTTTAACATCACATTTCCCTTAGCGTAATTGATCAATACAGAATACTGTATAAAAACACAGATAAATATAATCGAGTTAACTTAAGAGATCTACTCTCTTTACATAAGAAAATTGCATCTTTTTTAAATGCTAACAATAGAGTGTAATCCATTGAAGTGATAACAGGTGCTGTTTCAAACAGAAAGCAGTAAGCATCAAACATTTATCTTCTATATGAGTGAAAATATGCATTTAAATAAGGTGGATTCTCTTTATATAATAGCAATTCATTAAGTAATACAGAGAAAGTAGGATTGGGGGTTAACGTGTGGCTTGAACAATTTGGTGTACTCAATATCTGGACATACCTCGCAGGCATGTTTTTTATTATCCTCGTTCCTGGCCCTAATACACTCTATGTGCTAAAAACAAGCGCATCAGGTGGCGTCAGTGATGGTTATCGTGCTGCATTTGGTGTCTTTTTAGGTGATGCCATTTTGATTTTTCTCGCCTTTATTGGTGTCGCATCTGTTATAAAAGCCTCTCCAGTACTCTTTACTATTGTCCGTTTTTTAGGTGCTTTTTATCTCCTGTATTTAGGAATAAAGATTATCCATGCGACTTTTTTCTCCAAAAAAGTACATTCAGAACAAACAACAACGGTACAGAAACACATTTTCAGAAAAGCGCTTACATTAAGTATGACCAATCCTAAGGCGATCCTATTTTATATTTCATTTTTTGTTCAGTTTATCGATTTTAATTATGCACATACCGGATTATCTTATTTAATTCTCGCGTCCATGCTTGAAGCGTTTAGTTTTATCTATCTCTCTTTTCTAATATTTGGTGGTGTAGCCCTTGCTCGTTTCTTTGGCTCACGTAAAAATATCGCTAAACTGGGTAATGGTGTTATCGGGCTTTTCTTTATGGGATTCGCAACTAAATTAGCAACATTATCATCATAGTTTTTAATAACAGATATCCATTAAAGAAACGGCAATCTTATTTCGATTGCCGTTTTTTCATCTACGATTATTTACGTATATTATAAAGTCTTATTCCTATTATTTTATTAAATACTATTCATTCTCATTTGATTTTAAGTTTAAAAACCCCTTTTTTATTTAGTTGTTATTATTTGACCTTATTTATTAGAGATAATCTTGATTAATATTACTAAAATAAATCATCAAACATTATATTATAATTTATATAACCCTATAAATAGGTATTGAGATGAATAGCCAAATTGTTATTGACTCTAAAAAATGTATTGGCTGTAAAACATGTGAAGTTGTTTGTTCAGTCGGTCATACATCAGAAAAGGATGGAAATGATTTTCTCAATAAAAAGAATTTTCATCCAAGGATCCGCATTATTAAATTAATGCATCAATTTACAGCTTCTGTTTGCCATCAATGTGAAGATGCACCCTGTGCCCAAGCTTGTCAGACAAAAGCATTAGTGCGTGGTGAAAATTTTGTCGAAACACACCCTGAAAATTGCATTGGATGTAGAGCTTGTCTTTTAGCTTGCCCATTTGGCGCCATTGAACTTGAGAAAAAGGCGCATTCGGTACCTACTTATTGTTTAGATCTTGGTCAACAATTTCAAATTGATATCGTTAAATGTGATTTATGTAATCATAGAGAACAAGGCCCTGCTTGTGTTGAGTTTTGTCCTCAAGATGCCTTAATTTTTGTCTCTGATAATGAATTGTCACAATTGACTGCTGAACGTAGAAAAAACTCTATTTTACGAGAACTACCAACGATACCTTATTAAAGTCTATGCTTATTTAATATTCACTACGTGATACAAAAAGTTTATAGCCTTATTCAGTTTATATAAGGCTATTACTTCTTACTTTTTACCGCCTTGAAATCGCTTAACTATAGTTATCTATATCGAAACCACCCTACCATCTGGTATCATTGGCGACTTATCAATTTTCTTGCCATAAATAACTTTGTTTTTCACACAACTTATTACTTGAGCCTATAAGATATTTTATATATTTATCATATTGTTAAGGCATCAAAACAGCGAAGAACAAAGCCTTGGTTAGCAAGTTACAGAATAATCAGCAACGATATAGAACCGTAAAAAATGAGCATCCCAAAAGAACAGTATAATTTCAACAAACTACAAAAACGCTTACGCCGTGATGTTGGGCAAGCTATCGCTGACTTTAATATGATAGAAGACGGCGACAAAATCATGGTCTGCCTCTCTGGTGGTAAAGATAGCTACACGCTACTTTCTATCTTAATGAATCTGCAAAAAAGTGCGCCAATTAATTTTTCACTTGTTGCAGTCAATTTAGACCAAAAACAACCCGGATTCCCTGAGCATATTTTACCTGAGTATTTAAATGAACTTGGTGTGGAATATAAAATTGTTGAAGAGAATACCTATGGGATCGTTAAAGATATTATTCCTGAAGGTAAAACAACCTGCTCTTTATGCTCACGTTTACGTCGTGGTATTTTATATCGCACAGCGACAGAACTTGGTGCAACTAAAATTGCTTTAGGCCACCATCGTGATGATATTTTAGAAACATTATTCTTAAATATGTTTTATGGTGGAAAACTTAAAGGTATGCCACCTAAATTAATGAGTGACGATGGCAAACAAATCGTTATTCGCCCTCTTGCTTACGCTCGTGAAAAAGATATTGAGCGTTTTGCACAAGCAAAACAGTTTCCAATTATCCCTTGCAATCTTTGTGGCTCACAACCGAATCTCCAACGTCAGGTTATTAAAGAGATGCTAAGAGATTGGGATAAGCGTTACCCTGGTCGTATTGAAACCATGTTTAGAGCAACACAAAATATTGTCCCATCACACTTATGTGATACTCAATTATTTGATTTTGTGAATATCAAGCATGGTGATGAAGTCATTAATGGTGGCGACTTAGCTTTTGATAAAGACGATATTCCAGCCGTTCCAGTCATGTTCCAAGAAGAAGATGATGAACGCCCTGACTTTAGCCAAAACAAACTCGATATTGTTGAAGTGAAATAATGCACTATCTCCTAAGCCTTGCATTCAGGGCTTAGGATTTTTATGGCTAAATAATCGCCAATAATAAATTTAAGCAAAAAAAAACCGATGTTAATAAACATCGGTGTAATAATGGTCAATTATTCTGTATTAAGAACTCAATATGAGAAAAACTACAATTATGGAGCACAACGTTCATCGCTCAACGTTGTATTCACCTGCGAGAGCTATAATGCCAGATGTTCTATTTTAAAAAATTGATATATCTCAAACAGGGTTAGAGAATTCTTTTTTAAATCCATTTAGTTACGATTAATTTGCTGAAATTTTACAACCATCTACTACGCTTTAACCACCAAGTAACAATCACAATCAAAACAAAGAGAGATAAACAAAAAATGGTAAAACCATAAGGAAATTCATTTCCAGGTATGCCACCTAAATTGACACCAAATAGCCCTGTTAGAAACGTTGTTGGTAAAAATAACATCGCCATTAGAGACATAGTATAAGTACGTCTATTCATCGCATCAGCCATCATTGATGTTATTTCATCTGCAATTACCGCCGTACGAGAAATACTACTGTCCAAATCTTCTAAACGTCGAGAAAGTCTTTCTGAGATTTCTAACATCGTGACTCTATCGCTATCACTCATCCACGGTAATTTTTCAATAGAGAGTCTTGAAAATACATCTCGTTGAGGTGCCATATAACGACGTAAAACAATTAACTGCTTTCTTAATAATGCAAGTTCACCTCTTGCTGGTATTTGTTGATCGAGGATCATATCTTCCAATTCAATTAATTGGTCATGAAGCGTCTCAACAAATTCGCCTATTTCATCAGTCACTGCATCAGCCATTGTAATTAGCCAATCACCGCTATTTTCAGGGCCATTACCAAGTTCTAATGTATGAATAACAGAATCTACAGAATTGACTCGGCGATGGCGACTTGAAACAATTGTTTGGCTGTTAATATAAATTCTAAAAGCGACAAGCTCATCGGGCCGATCATTAGGATTATTATTAATTGTTTGCAAATTGATGACGATACCTTCACCAATGCGTTGTGCTTTTGGTCTGACGTTCTCTGCAAGTAATATATCTTTAGCAATAGGTGGAAGTAATTCTGTCTCTTGTATCCATTGAGCACTTTGTGGCTTGAGGTAATCTAAGTGCACCCAATATGGATTTTCATTTGTTGCAACAGTTTCGGCCGTGATTTCTGCTGCTCCTCCATGCCCATTAAGTTGTGCTGTATAAATAGCATCTGAATCTTGTATAACAGAGTCATTAATTGTTTTCACTTAACTTCCTCCATAACTTTTGCTTTAAAAGTAATATTTGAATTAAATACTCAACTGTCAAATATGATTAATCTACCTTCATTTTATAACGCTATGTTTTGAACCGTTATTCTATACTTTTTTTCTAGTTAACTGTATATCAGCACTATTTTTGTTTTATTCATCTAAAATATCTAATTATCTTTATTACTTTAGGATTATTACACTAAATCAAATACTGATAGTTGCGTTAGTATATTAATACTTAGAACAACCGCAGGTAACTTATTTTATTTTCAGGAGAAAAGTTACCTACTGTAATTTATAATAACTATCTAACTGGTGTATACTAAATATTCTTTAATGCATTTGTTGCACCCTAAAAATAAGGTCATCAATATGAAAAAATTTATCGCTATTCCTTTATTTTTGCTTTTGGCTGGATGCAATGACGCAACTTCAACTGAAAGTGCAAATACAACATCATCTACGGGAACAACAAAAACGCTTCTAGTGGACTCACAACTGTATGATTGTGTGGGTGTCGCGCCAATGAAGTGTATGAAGGTGAAAGAACTGCCTTCTGGAGAATGGTCCCTGTTCTATCAAAATATTGATGGTTTTGAATATAAAGCAGGCACTGAATATACATTAAAAGTTAATGTTACAGATATTCCTAACCCACCAGCAGATGCATCAAGTGTAAAATATACACTGATTGAAGTTGTAGATAAAAAATAGAACATCGCACTAAAATCTGGCTCACAATAGGTATTAAAGCTTATTGTGAGTATTTTACCTATTACGCTCAATTACTACTCCTTTCTATTTAAGTAATTTCTTATCATTTCATTGCACTATCATTAAGATAATTAATAAATCTTATGCTGTTTAATAATTAGCTATTTATAATAGTTTGATTTTTTATTGAGTTTAAAAATAAGCATTCAAACTTTTTTTAAGAGTAATTTCAATCAATTAATATTGAAATCGACATTTATTTTACTAAAAATGGTGTTCTACACATCAACATAGAAACTCCATAATGAATAAATTAGTCCTTATTTTAATTAGTTTAGCTTTATCTTATTCCTCTACATTACATGCCTATGATAAGACGCATACCCTCTCTGGTGGCTATATTTATGGCAAAATAAAAGGTGACACAGCAAAAGGTGAAATAATCAGTTATCGTTATGAAACAGAAAATGCTTGGGGAATATTAATTTCTCTACTACGTTTAAATGCCAACCATAAAGAACATTTTATTGATCCTCGTTTTACTATATCTTCAACAATAAAATACCGAACTAAAACCACAGGACTATTAATCGGCCCAACTTATAGAATAACACCTGAAATTTCTGTTTATGCTCAAATGGGGCCTAATAAATTAAAGCATCAGGAAGATAAATATCACCCTAAAATAAATACAACAGATTCCCATATAATTAATACAACAAGTGTAATTGGTCAAATTGGCATCGATTATAATCCTGTTAAGGATATCTCATTTAGCTTGGGCTATCTTTATTCTGATACCACAGCCAATAAACGTCATATTGAATTAAATGCCTTACAACTCTCTTTGGGATATCGTTTTTAAATCGTGTTGACAATCTGTAGTGTCATTTAACACTTACAAAAAGAAAAACAGATAGATTCATTTATAAAACCATCAAACACCATAACAAAAGCATTAATTATTGTTATAATTAAGAGTTTACAACTATAAATAAACAAAAATACAATATTTAACATCACGCACATTGCACGATTAGTCAAAACAATGTCGCAAAAATGTATTAACATCCTACTTGCAATGTTTATTCCTTTTGAGTCTCCTTCTGTTTTCATAACAGAGGGATTTTTTTTGTTATAAATATTTTATTAATCACTGTAACAGTTAGATACAATAAAAGACGTGCAAAGAAAGTATTAACAATATAATTTATATCTAGATAATAAGTTACCCTGCTTTATTTTGCTACGCCCCTTTCTAAAAGGGGTTCTTTTTTATTTTTTCTATAAAAAAACACTCAATTAAATTGAGTGTTTTCTGTTTATATTAAAATAAAGAATTGAATCAATGTTTCAATATATAAAGCGTATGGCTATAAGCAACATCTTCTGGATTCTCAATGGGATAACCTTTTAACCACGGTTTTATCAAGCGTCCATTTGTGTATTGATAAATAGGCGCGATTGGTGCATCTTCAGCAATTATTTGCTCAGCGCGGTTATACAGACTATTTCTTTCGTTTGTATCAATAGTCATACCAGACAATGTTAATATTTCATCATATTGCTTATTCTGATATTTAGGGATATTACCAGCGTGTTTAGAGCCTAATAAGCTTAAAAAAGTAGAAGGCTCGTTATAATCGCCAACCCATGATGCTCTTATAACATCAAAATCCCCAGAATTTCGGCTATCAATATATGTTTTCCATTCCTGATTACGTAATTCGACTTTCACGCCTAACTTTTTCTTCCACATAGAAGCAACTGCAATAGCAATTTTCTGATGATTCTCTGAATTATTGTATAGCAATGAGAGTGTTAATGGATTATGAGGGCCATATCCCGCAGCCGCTAATAAGATCTTAGCTTGACTATCTAATTCATCTTGATTGTATTCATCATAAATTGTAGGTTCTGGGGTAAAGCCTGCCGTTACATCAGGTGTAAAACGGTTTGCTGATTTCTCCCCTGTTCCTAATACTTTATCAGTGATAATTTTTCTATCTATTGCCATCGCTAACGCTTTACGTACACGAATATCTTTTGTTGGCCCTGATTGGGTATTAAAAGCATAATAATAAGTTCCTAACTGGTCAGGAATATAAACCTCATTAGGAATATCTTTCATTAATTTATGATATAAATTTTTCGGGAACGACTCTGTAATATCAATATCACCCGCTAAATAACGCTTAGTCGCATGTGATTCATGATTAATCGGCACAAAAGTGACTTTGGTTAATACTGTATTTTTATGATCCCAATAATAAGGATTTGGCGTTAATACGATCTTCTCATTAACGACTCTATCTTTTAAAACAAAAGCTCCATTTCCGACTAAATTGCCAACCTTAACCCATTCAGTGCCATATTTTTCAATGCTATGATGAGGTACAGGATATAACGAAAAATTAGTCGTTAAACTTGGAAAATACGAGACTGGTCGCTCTAATGTCACTTTTAGCGTTTTTTCATCAAGTGCTTCCACGCCTAATGATGTTGGTTTTAATTTTCCATCAATAATCTTTTGTGCATTTTCAATAGATGCAAGTGATGCATACCATGCAAAAGGTGAAAGATTCTTAGGGTCAACTAACCTTTGCCAGCTATAGACAAAATCTGTTGCGGTTACTTTTTCACCATTAGACCATTTGGCATTATCGCGTAAAGTGAAGATCCACACACGATTATCTTCTGTACGCCAACTTTGAGCAACACCTGGAATGGGACGTCCATGCTCATCTTCTATCGTCAACCCTTCAAATAAATCACGTTGCACTTGAGCTTCTGTTAATCCTACTGCATTAATGGGATCAAGTGATGCTGGCTCATCTTTTAAATGTCGAACTACTTCTTGCTTTTTATCGAGTATCGTTCCTGCGGGGACTACTGCCGCATTTATCTGCGATGTGAGTAATCCTTGAACGACAAGTGCACATGAGATGACGAATATTTTGCGCATGTCTGTTTCGTCCTGTAATCTGTATGAGAATAAACTGCACAATTATAAGAGCCTGATAAAAAGGCACAATCACTGATTACAAATATTTTATAAATTTTTATGTTTTTAGTGATGACTACGCCAATAGTGGCAAATTTTAATAATGGTTAAGCATTAACGAAAATTATCGTTAATACTGAGTATTAATAACAGTTAGTCTGACAACTAATAAAGGAGAACAACAATGGCACATCAAGTTACTTTACAAGGAAATGCAGTGGCACTATCGGGTAATTTCCCAACAGTCGGTCAAAAAGCAGCTGATTTTTCTCTTGTTGGTAAAGATCTTAATGATGTTTCTTTAGCGAATTTTGCAGGTAAACGTAAAGTTCTAAACATTTTTCCAAGTGTAGATACTGGTGTTTGTGCTGCAAGTGTTCGCCAATTTAACAAAGTTGCAAATGAATTAAATAACACGGTTGTTTTATGTATTTCAGCTGATTTACCTTTTGCTCAAGCGCGTTTTTGTGGCGCGGAAGGCTTAGATAACGTTGTGACATTATCTACAATGCGTGGTGCTGAATTTAAAGAAAACTACGGTGTTGCAATTACATCAGGTCCATTAGCTGGCTTAACAAGCCGAGCAGTGATTGTTTTAGATGAAAATAACATGGTTATCTACACCCAGTTGGTTGACGAAATTACAACTGAACCCAATTATGATGATGCGTTAAAAGCACTGAAATAATACTGATAAAAAAATAGACGAGTATTATGCTCGTCTATTTTCATTATGCACAAAATCTTACTACTCAATTATTCTTCAGACTTATCACTCTTTTTATTCGTAAGATTATATTCTCTTAACTTATTCGCAATAGCGGTATGAGAAATACCTAAGCGTTTCGCTAATTTACGTGTACTTGGATAATCACGGTATAAACGCGTTAAAATCGAAGCCTCAAAGCGTTTTGTCATTTCATCTAACGAGCCTTCTAATAGATTCTCATCAAATAATGTTTCATCCGTGTGCTCAGGTAACGTAATATCTTGAACACGCAATGTATTTCCGACTAACTGTGCCATTGCTTGATAAACAGTATTCCGTAATTGGCGAATATTACCCGGCCAAGAATATTGCATTAAATAATTTGAGAAATCAGTAGAAATGGACGGTACACCCACTTTTTGTTCTTGACAGTACTGATTAATAAAATGAGTTGCCAACGGAATGATATCGTCCTTTCTTTCCCTTAATGGCGGTAATGTTAATGTTAATACGTTCAAGCGATAATAGAGATCTTCTCTAAACAATCCCTTTTGTACTAATTCCCACAAATTTTTCTGAGTAGCACAAATAATGCGCACATCTACATTCACTTCTTCTTCTTCACCCACTCGACGGAACGTTCCATCATTTAAAAAGCGTAGAAGTTTGATCTGCATTTGCGGGGACATTTCACCGATTTCATCAAGTAAAACAGTACCGCCATTGGCTTGCTCAAAAAAGCCCTTTTTTCCTTCAATGGCATTAGGATAAGCACCCGCTGCATAGCCAAATAACTCACTTTCAACAACATCATCAGGCATTGAAGCGCAATTTAAGCCAAGAAATGGATATCTTAAACGGCTACTTAGTAAATGGCAGGCTTTTGCTAATAAATCTTTTCCTGTACCTGTTTCACCCACTAATAACAATGGATCATTCATTATTGCCATTTTCTTTGCACGAGTAATAAGCTGCTTCATTTTAGGTGTTACGGCAATAATTTGGTCAAACCCACTTTGATCATTAGTCACTAATCTAGGGTAATTATAAATAATTTCATTATATTTCAGTAAAACAAAAGCCCCAACGCAATGATTATATTGGTTATCGTCTGTCAGTTTAATTGGGACTATTTCCATTTCAAAATTCTGTTTTTTCACAGTAATAGGCACCTTTTGAATAAAGTGCTCTTTTTGTTCTAAAAAACGATGAATATTAAAATTTGGGATAAATTGGTTAAATGTTTTCTCAGCATGATCATCTGGAGATAAACCAAAAAGCTGTCTTGTTGCAGGGTTAAGTAATTTTACCTTACCCTTGGTATCAATAGAAAAAACAGGAACAGGAACAGATTCTAATAATGTCCAAATTGCACGATGTTCTTGCTCTGACGGCATAAATGCAACAGTACGTACATCAATAACACCATTTATTCGACGTATCTCCGCCATAAGAGGTTGAAATATATTAAAATCTATCTGTGAGAAATTCAGGTAAATAAGACCAATTGGGAATATTTCAATTCCACGCAAATCGATATTTTTTAATACGAGCAGATCTAATAATTCACGGGTTAACCCGATGCGATCTTCACAAGTGACCTCTAAACGCATTATAAACCTTCTTAATACTGAGTGACCCTGAACTAATTCTAGATATTATACATAAATATCAACGAAATAAAGAGGATTGTCAGCAAAGGTTGACACCACTAGCATTTATTTTTACACAACTAAATCAATCTCCTAATTTTTAAGCAAGATTATTTATGCTTTAAAAAAACCGAATAACGAAAATGAAGAGGTTTTTATTATTTTTTTTAGTTCAAAATCGATAAGATATTCGACATCCTTTACCAAAGGGCTTAATTCTCGACGGATCACCTTTTTGATAGTTTTACATCCATTATCAAAACAAAAGAGGAGATACTCTAATGCGTTTATTGCCTTTTCTTTCTTATCCGACTCAGTCAGATATTCAAAAAATTGGGATATCTCTTTTATTTGAAATGATTTAGGTTGCTTTTGATATTGTCTTTTTTTAATCTCACTGATCGTCTCATCAAGAATAGGGATTAAAATACTTAATTGGTTGTCAATGTTTGAAACATTAAATTCTGAACTTAGGTAGAGTTGACGTCTTGCTTTAGAGAGTTTTTTTATTACTGAAATTTGTATTTCTTTCATTTTTTACCCTTCTTAGAATAATTATTTATTAACTATTTTCTATTTTTTACAAATAAAAAACCGCCTCTGTTTACTAAATAACGAATAACTTACAAATTAGATGTTTGAAAATATATTGATAGAATAGGTCTTGCGATACATTTTTGCGGTAACATTTAACGCTATTTATTAAACCAAACTCAAGACTATTTTTCTTTCAAAAAAGGAATATTTTGATTGAAATTACAAATATTTCACTAGAGGGAAGCATATTATTCTTTATATACAAATAGTTATAACCATCTCAAATTTTGTAAAAATTGACTCTTTTTAAAATTTTTTATCACGATAGTTTCCATTTAAAACAATAACATTATTGGTAGTAAAACTATAAAAACACTTTATAGCATTCAGTGACTTATTTTAAAATAATATTTTATCATCTTTATTATTATGGCTATTTTATATAAATAACACCTTACCAATCTTTATACAAAAAAACCGCAGAATGGCTTCTGCGGTTTTTATTTAAAATTATTAAAAGGTGAAAATAATAATTTATTCTTTTTTCTTACTACCAATGGTATTTTTTAATTTTCCAATTAGCTCTTTTCTAAAATCGCCTAGCTTAGGTTTATTATCATCAATCCAAGGTAAAGGACGGCATAATTCCATTGCTTTTATTCCTAAGCGTGCCGTTAATAAACCTGCTCCAATACCTTGAGCGGCTCTTGTTGATAATCGTGCTGCAAGATCTTGTGAAAGCCAGTCCATTCCAACTTCTCTAACCAGTTCTGTCGCACCCGCAAATGCGATATTGACTAGAACAAGGCGAAAGAGTTTTAGACGACTATAGTAGCCTAATTCGATACCGTAAATTTCTGCAATACGGTTAATTAAACGAATATTACGCCAACCAATAAAGGCCATATCAACCATTGCCAGCGGACTGACAGCGATCATTAAGGTTGACTCTGCTGCAGAACGACTAATTTCAGCTCTAGCTTGTTTATCCAAAATAGGTTGAACAAGTTGACTATAAAGTTCTAATACTTCTTTGTCGTTATGGGTGTCGTGTAATGCACTTTGCCAACGAATTAATGCAGGGTGTTGTGAGCTAATACCCGCTTGTTTAGCAAGTTTTTCACAAAATGGTCGACCATTCCCCATCGCATGGCTATAAAGTAACTCTTTTGCTTTATCTCTTTCATCTGCCCGTTGACGTAAACGATAAATACGGCGCCACTCTGTTATAACTGATCCAATCCCAGCGACAACAATTAACCCACCCGCACTGGCTGCACCCAACGCAATCCAGTCAGAATTTACCCATGAGTCATAAATCCATTGTCCCGTTTGGGCAATAACACTAATCCCTAAAATGGTACTCGCAATCGTTAATAAACGTTTCCAGATATTTTTTTTCGGTTTTAAAATTGATTGAACATCACCTTCTAATTGCCCTTCATTCTCTTCATCCAATTGTGGATCAATAGGCAAAAATTGCTCATTTTCATTAAAGCCAACACCTTTTTTCAAGATGACTTCTTCGTGAAGTATGGGCTCTTTAAAATCAATTCGCGATTTTAATGGCTCATTCATTTTAATTTATCCCCTAACAAAAACTCCATTGCACTATCCATACGAATATGAGGAACCGCACTATCTCTTGATATTTGTTGCGGCCTAAAAGATTCGAAACTAAACCCTTGTTTTTCCCAAAATGTTTTTTCAGGTAATCGCTTAGGAACCTCACCGGGAAAATATACTAATGGTGTGTTATCGCTTAAACGAAAACCTTTTAAGGCTGGTATTTTTTCGCCATGATGATCAACAATCCCACTTTCAGTTGCCGCAATAGAAGCTAGTCCCATGCAATCTATACTGATCCCCTCAAAAATAGCATTTTGTTTAGCATCTTGAATAAGCTGTTGAAGCAATGACACTAAGTTTTCGTGTTGATCAACCGTGATATGGTCGGCTTTTGTGGCTGCAAACAGAAGTTTATCGATACAAGGTGAAAATAAGCGTCTAAGTAAAGTTCTTTTTCCATAATGAAAACTGCGCATTAATTGTGTTAATGCTTGGCGCATATCATTAAAAACATCTGCACCTTGATTTAAAGGTTGCAGGCAATCAACCAAAACAATTTGTCTATCAAATCCTTGGAAATGATCACGATAAAAACCTTTTACAACATGCTGTCCATAATATTCATAACGCTGTTTTAGCATACCAATATTAGTGCGTTTATCTGCATTCTTTAATTTAGCAATATCATATTGTTGCAAATCAGCCCAAGGGAAAAACTGTAAAACAGGTGCTCCCGCTAATTCACCGGGTAATACAAAACGTCCAGGTTGAATAAAGTGAAGCCCTTCTTCCTTGCACGATAATAAATAGTCAGTGTAAGCGGAGGCAATATCAGCTAATAACGTTTCATCAGCTGGCGCAAAAGGATCACATTTTTTAAGGAGTAATTGCCAATGCTGTTCTGGTGATGTTCTTTGGCGATTGACCTTATTCATTTGCTCTGACCATTCAAAATAGTCTTGCTCAAGCATAGGTAAATCTAATAGCCATTCGCCGGGGTAATCAACAATTTCTAAATAAAGAGAAGATGTTTCTTTTATAAAACGTGTTAAAGATTCATTCGAGCGATAACGTAGTTGTAAACGAATTTCGCTGACCCCTTTTGTAGGAACGGGCCAACTTGGCGGTGTATGATAAAGAGATTCCATTCCCTCATCATAAGTAAAACGAGGAATATTTAAATTATGTTGAGGAATGCGTTTTACACCTAGTAGTTGTTTATTTCGTGCAGCCGAAAATAGTGGTAAACGCGCGCCTGTATGCACATTAATAAGTTGATTAACTAAAGAGGTAATAAATGCTGTTTTACCACTTCGACTTAATCCAGTTACGGCCAAACGAAGATGTCTATCAACACCACGATTAATAAAAGCGGTAAGTTCATTTTGTAGGCGTTTCATGTTTCTCCCAAGACATTTGACGCGATAGCTTATTAAAACCTGCTTTGATAATAGGTTCAGCTATCAATAGAACCAGCCAACGTAACGGTTTGCTACTTACTCGTTTTAATATACCGCCTGTGATTGCAGCTGGCCCAAATAAAGTGAATAACATTAACCCAAATGTTAACCCTTTTTTGGCTAATTGGGCGAGTTTATTTGTTTTTAAAGAAACGAATACTTGATTGGAATTCACAATAGGCTCCTCAATCAGAATTTTTATTCTCTCACAATACAAGCGTTGAAAAAGATAAACGGACTGAAAGAAAGACGCTCCTAAAATGGAGCGTCTTATCAGATTAAATGGCAAAAATATTACAAATCTCGAAAACGTTTATTTAACTGATAAGTAGAAGAGGTAATATAACGTTCCATTTGTTGTAAACGTTTTTCACCTTGCATCAATTGATTATCTACCCCGCTTAAAATGTCTTTTAAGCTCTCTTGCTGATTTTCACCTTGCTGGTAATTAGCAGGAGCTGGCTCCATAAAGAAACTTAAAACAAAATAAGCAACAATAGTTAAACCGAAAAAACCAGCAAACAGCGCAATCACCGCAATAACCCTGATAAGTAAAACAGGAATATTAAAATAATGGGCAAGCCCAGCACATACACCACGGATCATGCCCTCTTGTGGCAAGCGATACAATTGCTTGCTTTGCATCGTCATTGTGATTGCCTCCAGTTAGGATGTTCTGCATCAAGTATTTGTTCTAACGTCTTAATGCGTTCCTGCATTTGCTGAGCTTTATCCACCAGCGCGCTCAGTCGCTGCATTTCTTGATGGGTTAACTGAACATTACCTCCACCTTTCTGACTGTTGTAGTGCAACCACAACCAAATAGGGAGAATAAATAAAACGAAAATTGTCAGTGGTATTCCCAGAAATATATAGCCCATTACATATCCTTTATAAGATGGTTATTACGCTTGCTGTTACTCTTTATTGATATTGATTTTAGCTTTTAATGCCGCTAATTGCGCGCTAATTTCATCATCAGCTTTTAATTCAGCAAACTGTTGGTCTAAAGATTTTTCCTTTCCTAAACCATAACTTTGAGCTTCACCTTCCATATGGTCAATACGGCGTTCAAATTGTTCAAAACGCGCCATTGCTGCATCCATCTTACCACTGTCTAATTGGCGACGAACTTGGCGAGATGAATTTGCTGCTTGATGACGCACAACTAAAGACTGCTGTTTTGCGCGTGTTTCAGTTAGCTTGTTTTCTAATTCGCTAATTTCGCCTTTTAAACGAGTTAGCGTTTCATCAATAATAATCAGTTCGTGTTTCAATGTGTCATTAACTGATGCTACACGTTGTTTTTCGATTAATGCTGCACGAGCTAAATCTTCCTTTTCCTTGATAAGAGCTAACTCTGCTTTATCCTGCCAATCTTTCATCTGTTTTTCAGCTTGTTCGATACGGCGCTCTAATCCTTTCTTTTCAGCTAAAGTGCGTGCAGAAGTTGTACGGATCTCAACTAACATATCTTCCATTTCTTGGATCATTAGGCGGATCATTTTTTCAGGATCTTCCGCTTTATCTAATAAAGAAGCGATATTGGCATTAATAATGTCAGCAAAACGTGAAAATATACCCATGATGTTATCCTTAATAGCTATGCTAATTAGTGACGTTAAATTATTTCAGTAATGGCGCACTGTCGTAACGCCGGCATACTTTAGTTAATACAATTTGCGTGCCAACTTTTAAAATTCACTTAACCTATTAATAATAGGTAATTTATATTGTTCGCCTATTTTTCAAACACCTGATAGACTGGTAAAAAACACCTCAATATGGTGAATTTAACCAATGAATGAGAATTTAGAGACAATAATCGGCGTTGATAGTCAATTTATTGATGTATTAGAACAAACCTCAGCACTTGCTCAATTAAAAAAGCCTGTATTAATTATTGGTGAACGAGGTACAGGCAAAGAGTTGATCGCTCATCGCTTACACTATCTTGCTCCTTGGTGGCAAGGACCTTTTATTTCAATCAACTGTTCTGCGCTCAATGACAATTTACTTGATTCTGAGCTTTTTGGTCATGAAGCAGGCGCTTTTACTGGTGCTAGAAATCGTCATCAAGGGCGTTTTGAACGTGCGGATGGAGGTTCTCTTTTTCTTGATGAACTGGCGACTGCTCCCATGCTTGTGCAAGAAAAGCTTCTGCGCGTCATTGAGTATGGTCATTTAGAGCGCGTTGGGGGCAGTCAATCTCTGCATGTTGATGTTAGGCTTATTTGCGCGACAAATGCAGATTTACCCGCAATGGCAGAAGAAGGTAAATTTCGTGCCGATTTACTCGATAGATTGGCGTTTGATGTTATTAGACTCCCGCCATTAAGAGAGCGACGTGCAGATATTATGTTGCTTGCTGAAAATTTCGCTATCTCAATGTGCCAAGAGTTAGGTTTACCTTTTTTTCCTGGTTTTAGTGATAGTGCGCGCCAAGTGCTTTTAGATTATTCATGGCCAGGTAATATTCGTGAGCTAAAAAATGTTGTTGAACGCTCGGTTTATCGTCATGGAACCTGCGATAACGTACTCACCAATATTATTATTGATCCCTTTGCTGGTCTTCAGACGCCAAAAACACCCACATTAAAAAAATCACCTAAAGAAAATTTTTCACTACCTATATTACCGTTGGATTTACGCCAATGGCAAAATGATGTAGAAAAAAAATTAGTAAATAGTGCATTAAAAGAGAGCTTATATAACCAGAAAGAGGCGGCTGAAAAATTATCACTAAGTTACGATCAATTTAGAGGGCTAATTAAAAAACATCAAATAATAACTTAATTTATTGATAAATATAGTTTTTTAATTGCCAAGGGGGAGGCGTAAACAATAGGCAAAAAAAAAGCCAGCACCCGAGCTGGCTAGTAAAAAATACTGGAAGCAATGTGAGCAATGTCGTGCCCTCTGCGGAAAACCTCTTACCGCTGAAGGACAATACGGATGATAATCTTTATCATTAGCATTTGTAAAGCATTTTATTGAGAATTTTTCTCACTTTGTTTTTTTGACTATTTGGGGATAGAAAGTTTTTTAAGTTACAATAGCAAAATCGTTTCTCTAAAAGACATTATTTATGCGCCCTATTTTATTTATTGGTACTTTGCTACTCACCTTTACAAGCGTAACTTGTATTGCGGATGTAGCACCAAAAACACAAGCACCATCTATAACGCTTGAGCCAACTCCAATTAATCAAAATGGCTTTGTTTACTGTGTTGATGGCAGTGTAAATACCTTTAATCCACAACTATCAAGTAGTGGATTAATTATTGATCCTCTAGCTGCACAGCTCTATGACCGTCTTTTAGATGTCGACCCATACACTTATCGCCTGATCCCTGAAATTGCAGCTCGATGGGAAACATTAGATAACGGCGCGACATACCGCTTTTATTTACGTAAAAATGTCTCCTTTCAACAAACATCTTGGTTCACACCAACACGTAAACTTACCGCTGATGATGTTATTTTTAGTTTTGAAAGGATGATCAATCCACAAAATCCTTTCAATCAAATTAATGGCGGGAAATACCCCTATTTTGACAGCTTAAGTTTTGCCAATAATATCCAATCGATAAAAAGACTAGGTCAATACACGGTAGAATTTAGCTTAAAAGAGCCTGACGCCTCCTTTCTATGGCATTTAGCAACACATTACGCCCCTATTCTTTCTGCCGAATACGCCCAAAATTTAGAAAAATCAGGCGATCAAACACAGCTTGATTGGAAACCAGTAGGAACAGGCCCTTTCTTTTTAGATGAATATCAACCAGGGCAATTCGTTCGTTTATTTAGAAATAAAGATTACTGGAAAGGCCAACCCAAAATGCAACAGATTGTTATTGATATGGGTGCAGGTGGTACAGGCCGTATATCTAAATTACTCACTGGTGAATGTGATGTTTTAGCCTATCCTGCCGCAAGCCAATTAAAAGTCTTACGTGACGATCCACGACTAAGATTAACGTTGCGTTCTGGTATGAATATCGCTTATTTAGCCTTTAACACCAGCAAACCACCCCTAAATGATCTTAAAGTTCGTCAAGCTATTGCTTATGCCATTAACAACGAACGTTTAATGGAATCTATTTATTATGGTACGGCAGAAACGGCAGCATCAGTGCTTCCTCGCGCATCTTGGGCTTATGATAACCGAGCAAAAATTACAGAATATAATCCTGAGAAATCGAAACAAATTCTTAAAGAGCTAGGCCTTGATGGGCTGAAATTAAATCTTTGGGTACCTAGCGCCTCACAATCTTATAATCCAAGCCCATTAAAAATGGCGGAACTTATTCAAGCAGACTTAGCGCAAGTGGGTATTCAAATGAGCATTCGTCCTATTGAAGGACGATATCAAGAAACGAGTATGATGGATCGCACCCATGATATGACCTTATCTGGTTGGTCAACTGACAGTAACGATCCTGATAGTTTTTTCCGTCCTCTCTTTAGCTGTGCAGCCATTGGCTCACAAACTAACTTAAGTCATTGGTGTTTACCTAGCTTTGATGATATTTTGAAAAAAGCGCTTTATAGTCAGCAACTTGCTTCAAGAATGGATTATTATCATGAAGCTCAAGATATTCTTGCTCAAGAGTTACCAGTGTTGCCTTTAGCAAACTCTTTACGTATGCAAGCATATCGTTATGATATTAAAGGATTGGTATTGAGTACTTTTGGTAATGCGTCTTTTGCTGGTGTTTATCGAGAGGCAGAAGTAGACGAACAAAATCACAAGAAAGAGGCTGTAAAATAATCCATGATTATTTATTCAATACGTCGATTGCTTTTATTGCTTGTGACACTGTTCTTTTTGTCGCTAGTGAGCTTTAGCCTAAGTTATTACACACCAAATGCCCCGTTAAGTGGTGCATCACTCACCGATGCCTACTTTTTTTATGCCCATAATATGATCCATTTTGATTTTGGTATTTCCTCTATCAATGGTGAACCTATCAAAGCGCAATTGGTAGAGGCACTTCCAGCGACCATGGAGCTTTGTACATTAGCTTTTCTTTTTGCCCTTATTGTAGGTATTCCTGCTGGTATTATTGCGGGAGTTTGGCGTAATAAATCCGCCGATATTATTATCAGTAACTTCGCGCTTTTAGGTTTTTCTGTGCCAGTATTTGGACTTGCATTGCTGCTAACGCTTTTCTTCTCACTAAAATTGGGTTGGCTACCTGTTTCAGGCCGTATTGATTTGCTTTATAACTTACAACCTATTACAGGCATTGCATTAGTGGATGCGTGGTTATCTGATTCACCTTATCGTCAACAAATGATCATTAATGTATTACAGCATTTAATTTTACCTGTAATAACTCTGGCTATTGCACCAACAACCGAAGTTATTCGATTAATGCGAAACAGTACGGAAGAAATTATGTCAGAGAACTACGTGAAAGCAGCCGCAACTCGAGGTCTTTCACGTTTTACAATTATTCGTCGCCATATTCTTCATAATGCTTTACCCCCAATCATCCCTAAATTAGGCTTACAGTTCTCCACCATGCTTACGCTAACTATGGTAACAGAAATTGTATTTAACTGGCCGGGGCTTGGTCGTTGGTTGGTTACAGCAATCCGTCAACAAGATTACTCTGCTATTTCAGCTGGCGTAATGTTGGTGGGTTCAATGGTCATTATTGTCAACGTTTTATCAGATATTGTGGGCGCAATGAGCAACCCAATGAAACACAAGGTGGGATATGCCTTTAGATAGCCAATTTTATAAAGAGAAAAAAACACCCACACCCGCTGCGGTGATTTGGCAATGTTTTTCTAAAGACGTTATCTCAATGGTAGGGTTTTATGGCGTTCTTTTTCTCTTAGTGCTCAGTATTATAGGCCCTTATATTGCGCCTTATGCACTCGACCAACAATTTTTTGGCCATCAACTCACTCCGCCATCTTGGTATCAAAACGGCAATGTCTCTTATTTCTTTGGTACAGATGATTTAGGACGTGATGTATTCAGCCGAATTTTAATTGGTACAAGCATGACCTTTGGTGGTGCATTTATTGTTACTTTTGCAGCGACACTGATGGGATTAATTATCGGTTGTTTTGCAGGTATGACTCATGGCTTAAAATCCGCTATTCTCAATCATATATTAGATACCCTGTTATCAATTCCATCCCTACTGCTTGCTATTATTGTTGTAGCTTTTGTTGGAACAAGCCTTGGTCATGCGATGATAGCGATTTGGCTGGCGCTGTTACCTCGTTTAGTCAGAATGATTTATTCTGCGGTTAATGATGAATTAAACAAAGAGTATGTTATTGCTTCTCGACTTGATGGTGCATCGAACATTTCCATTTTATGGTATACCGTACTGCCTAATATTACGCCTGTATTAGTTTCTGAATTAACACGCGCTTTCTCAATTGCTATTCTTGATATTACAGCATTAGGTTTTCTCAATTTAGGTGCCCAACTTCCTTCACCAGAATGGGGAGCGATGTTAGGTGATTCGTTAGAGTTAATATATGTTGCTCCTTGGACAGTCTTAATTCCGGGCGCCACAATTATGATAAGCGTTTTACTGGTGAACCTTTTAGGTGATGGTTTACAGCGTGCAATAAATGAGGGAGTTGAATAATGCCTTTATTAGATATACGCAATTTAACCATTGAATTTATGACACCCGATGGCCCAGTAAAAGCGGTAGATCGTGTTTCTATAACCTTAAATGAAGGTGAAGTGAGAGGTCTTGTTGGTGAATCAGGGTCGGGTAAAAGCTTAATTGCAAAAGCGATTTGTGGCGTTACAAAAGATAATATCAGTGTGACAGCCGATCGCTTTCGTTTTGATGATATCGACTTACTTAAATTATCACCAAGAGCTAGACGCCGTGTCATTGGTCATAATGTCTCAATGATTTTCCAAGAGCCACAATCTTGTCTTGATCCTGCTACAAAAATTGAACAGCAACTTATACAGGCAATTCCTGGTTGGACTTTTAAAGGCCATTGGTGGCAACGCTTTCATTGGCGAAAACGTCGCGCAATTGAACTATTACACCGTGTAGGTATTAAAGATCACAAAGACATTATGCGCAGTTATCCTTATGAATTAACTGAGGGTGAATGCCAAAAGGTGATGATTGCCATTGCTATTGCAAATCAGCCTCGATTGCTGATTGCGGATGAACCGACTAACGCTATGGAGCCAGCAACACAAACCCAAATCTTTCGTTTACTGACTCGACTTAATCAAAATAACAATATGACCATTTTGTTGATTAGCCATGATTTGCAATGGATGAGCAAATTGGCGAATAAAATTACGGTTATGTATTGTGGTCAAACCGTTGAAACGGCATCCCCTGACGAGTTATTAGTGACACCTTATCATCCTTATACTCAGGCTTTGATCCGCTCTATTCCCGATTTTACCAACTCATTGGCACATAAGAGCCGTTTAAATACATTACCCGGCGCAATCCCCTCTCTTGAGCATTTACCTGTGGGATGTCGCTTAGGGCCTCGCTGCCCTTATGCGCAGCGACAATGTATTGAAGCACCTCGGTTACGTTTATTTAAAAACCATGCCGTGGCTTGTCATTTTCCGTTAAATGTGGAGCCAACTGATGTTCGATAAGCTGCTTGAGGTGAAAAATCTATCAAAAACATTTCGCTATCGTACCGGATTATTTCGGCGTCAGCAGTTAGAAGCCGTAAAACCTGTGAGTTTTACGCTAGAACCCAAGCAAACTTTAGCTATTATTGGTGCTAATGGTTCGGGAAAATCTACACTAGCGAGAATGTTATCAGGAGTGACAGAGCCTACGGGTGGCGATATTTTTATTAATGGGCATCAACTGACTTTTGGTGATTACCCTTATCGTAGTCAGCGAATTAGAATGATATTTCAAGATCCCACCAACTCATTAAACCCGCGCCAGCGTATTGGTCAAACATTAGAGATCCCTTTACGCCTGAATACAGACTTAAGTGCGATTGAGCGTGAAAAACGAATTTATCAAACATTACGCCAAGTGGGTCTTTTACCTGAACATGCAAACTATTATCCTCATATGTTTGCATCAGGTCAGCGTCAACGAATTGCGCTTGCACGAGCATTGATATTACAACCTCAAGTCATTATTGCCGATGAGGCAATAGCTTCGCTGGATATGTCTTTACGCTCACAAATAATAAACTTGATGTTAGAACTGCAAGAAACCCATGATATTGCCTATATTTATGTGACACAAAACTTAGGCATGACAAAACATATTAGCGATAAAATCATAGTGATGGATAATGGCGAAGTCGTTGAACGTGGTAATACAGCAGAAGTCCTTGCGTCACCATTACATGAAGTTACTCGAAGATTGGTAGCAAGTCACTTTGGTGAAGCCTTAACAGCAGAAGCTTGGCGTCAAGATTTGACTTAAGTGTAAACAATATAAGCATAATGTTGATTGTACATTATTTCACCCTTTTCCCTTAACTCCTCGGAGGTGCTAGGGAAATTAAACAAATTTACAAATGTCGTGGTAGAATCAGCCACGTTTATTAACAATAAGCGTGATAACCTAACAGATAAATAAAACTGTGAATGATGTTATTATCGCGATTTACGAAAAAACAAGGATACAGCTATGGGCTTTATGACCGGCAAACGCATTCTTATTACTGGTGTTGCTAGTAAATTATCAATTGCTTATGGTATTGCCAAAGCTATGCGTGACCAAGGTGCAGAACTTGCATTTACTTACCAAAATGAAAAACTGAAACCACGCGTTGAAGAATTTGCAGCATCATTAGACTCAAATATCGTATTAGAGTGTGATGTGTCAAAAGACGAAAGCATCGATACCATGTACGCAGAACTTGCAAAAGTTTGGCCAAAATACGATGGTTTTGTTCACTCTATCGGTTTTGCTCCTGCTGACCAATTAGATGGCGACTACGTTAATGCCGTAACTCGTGAAGGCTTTAAAATTGCTCACGACATCAGTGCATACAGCTTCGTTGCTATGGCGAAAGCAAGCCGTGAAATGCTAAATCCAAATTCAGCTCTATTAACTCTGACTTATTTAGGCGCTGAACGTGCAATCCCTAACTATAACGTTATGGGTCTGGCAAAAGCCTCTTTAGAAGCTAACGTTCGTTATATGGCAAATGCTATGGGTCCTGAAGGTATTCGTGTTAACGGTATCTCAGCAGGTCCGATCCGTACATTAGCGGCATCTGGTATCAAAGATTTCCGAAAAATGTTAAGCCATTGCGAGTCAGTAACTCCTCTGCGTCGTACTGTAACAACGGAAGATGTGGGTAATACAGCCGCATTCTTATGCTCTGACTTATCTGGTGGTATCACAGGTGAAATCATTCACGTAGATGGTGGTTTCAGCATCGCTGCAATGAATGAATTAGAATTAAAATAATTCTATTCTATAAATAAATAAATAGAAGCCAGTCTTACTGTTAAGGCTGGCTTTTTTATTATAACAATGCTGCTATTTATCCTTACTTTTTAATTGATTTTTTTCTTCTATTTTTTAGCTTATTCCTATAATCTTTTTTATACTAGCGATAAAATAATCACCTATTAATAAAAGGACTTAATGTATGAAGAAATTTAGATTTCTGTTTTATATTTTTGCTCTTATTGGTGCAATTATTTTTGTTGTGGCGTTGTTTGTTATTAAATCTGAATTAAATGTAGTAAGAAATGGAATAGAGACAACAGGTGTTGTTATTGACCAAAGTGTGAGTAAATCTTCGGATGATAGAAGTATTTATCACCCTATTATTAGATTTAATACGGAAGATAATAGAGAAATAACGTTTCACTCACCAGAAGGTGGCAATCAATCCCGCTTTTATCTTGGTGAAAAGATTAACGTTATTTATCTTCCAAGTGATCCACAAAGAGCAACAATAAACAATTTTTTAGGCTTATATGGCGCGGGTACTATATTAAGTATTTTTGGATTGGTATTTGCATCAACAGGGCTTATCCCTTTGTATTTTATCAGAAGAAGAGCAACAAGGGATCAACGACTAAAACGTGATGGGATGCCTATCAATGTAAAAATATCCGAAATTATTATTAATAGTCATATTCGTTTTAATCACCGTTCTCCCTATCAAATTATTGCTGATTATCATGATACATTAAACAATCGATTAATTCGTTATAAAAGTGGTTATATCTTTTTTGATCCCACACCTTATATTAATAAAGAGCTTGTTACAGTCTATGTTGATAAACGAAATCCAAAAATCTATTACCTTGATATTTCTTTTTTACCCTCCTTTGAAGAGTCATAATTGAAGACGTCTTATATCCTATTAATATAAGGGGCATTTGTTTTCGTGTATTTTCATCAATTAACTGCCTTGTTCACAGATTTACAAAAGCCTTTTTTATTCGCACCATTTGAGTTTGCTAATTTCTTAGAACCTCTTATCATCTTATATTAGTGAAGATATTCTGATATCTGTAAGTTAATTCACCACCTCATTGATAGGGAGCTATTCAATATGAAATTGTACTACACGCCAGGTAGTTGCTCGCTTTCCCCTCATATCGTTTTACGTGAAACCGGTTTAGACTTTTCAATAGAGCGCATCGACTTACGTGCTAAGAAAACAGAATCGGGGAAAGATTTTCTAACCATCAACCCAAAAGGCCAAGTCCCTGTTCTTCAATTAGATAATGGTGATATTTTGACTGAAGGTGTTGCAATTGTTCAATACCTTGCAGACTTAAAACCAGATAGAAATTTAATTGCACCGCCAAAATCGCTAGAACGTTACCATCAAATTGAGTGGTTAAACTTTCTTGCCAGTGAAGTACATAAAGGCTATAGCCCTCTATTTTCACCAGATACACCTGAAAGCTATGTACCTGTTATTAAAACTAAATTAAAAAGTAAATTTGCTTATATTAATGATGTATTAAGCAAGCAAAAATGTGCATGTGGTGAGCATTTTACGGTTATTGATGCCTATTTATTTACATTAAGCCAATGGGCACCGCATGTGGGTTTAGATTTAACTGACTTAACACATCTGCAAGATTACCTAAAACGCATTGCACAACGACCTAATGTGCATAGCGCACTGGTCACTGAAGGGTTAATTAAAGAGTGAGTTAAAACGTAATAAAAAATAAACTTAATACAATAAAAAAGCGGACGTAATATTCATATCCGCTTTTTCTTTTCTTAGGATTTTGTGTGGTTTAATCTATCTGTGTTGCGCAGAATCTGTGTGTTGGATGCACCATTTGATCTTGAGCAGCAACGAGTTGCAGTTCGTACTCATTCATCTCTTTCGTTTTTAGCATCACTTCATAAACTGCCGCGGCAACGTGTTCTAATGCAGTTTGTAATTCAACACCTTTAAGTAAATCCACTAGCATTAAACCACTGGTTAAATCACCGACACCCACAGGTTGACGCTCACCAAAATCAACTAATGGACGGCTCACATGCCAACTATGTTCTGCGGTAACTAGCAGCATTTCAAAACGATCATGACGATATCCAGCGCGTGATAAGTGTTTTACTAATACAACCTTTGGACCTTGTTTACACAATTCACGGGCAGCATTGACACACTCATCAACATTATGAAGGGCTTTGCCACCACTTAATGTTTCAAGTTCTAACAAATTAGGCGCAATGATATCGCTGATAGGTAACGCTTCTTCACACAGTACACCAGATACTTCTGGCGGCACGATACACCCTTTTTCAGGATGTCCCATTACAGGATCACAAAAATACCATGCGTTAGGATTCGCTTGTTTTACTTTTTTAACGATATCAACAATGCGCAAACCTTGTTCAGCCGATCCCAAATAACCACTTAGTACTGCATCACATTGTGAAAGTTTACCAATTGCGGCAATACCATCAACAATCTCAGTAATATGTTCTGCTGACATGACGCAGCCAGTCCATTTTTCTGGATATTGTGTGTGATTTGAAAATTGCACTGTATTTAGAGGCCAAACATTTACCCCCATACGACGCATTGGAAACTCAGAGGCGCTGTTACCTGCATGACCGAAAACAACATGTGACTGAATAGAGAGTATATTTTTCATGACATAAACCGATTATTGTGAATACACACAACACCCAAGCTTTATCATCATAGGCGAGGTATATACGTTTATTTATTGTTATTAAGAAAAAGGGCAACTCATCGGCTGCCCTTTACTGTCAATTATTTCCAGATAACGAGGCAGTAATGTTTTTTACCGCGACGCAAAATAGAATAATGACCAAATAAGAAATCTTTTTCTTCAAAGACGTATTCAGGATTGTCTTGTTTTTCACCATTAATTGAAACTGCGTTAGAGCCAATCATTGTACGAGCCTGACCGCGAGAAGGAACTAATTCTGCGTTAACCAGTGCTTGTTGCAAATCACTGCCTTTTTCTAACTCAATTGTTGGCATACCATCTTGTGCTAATTGTTCAAGGTCAGCTTGTGTTAAGTCTGCAATTGCACCAGAGAATAAGCTTTCTGTAATACGTTTAGCAGCGATTAAACCTTCTTCACCATGAACTAAACCAGTGACTAGTTCTGCTAATACACGTTGAGCACGAGGCGCTTGACCGCTATTTTTATCTTCTTCTTCAAGTGCATTAATTTCTTCAATGCTCATAAATGTGAAGAATTTTAAGAAGCGATAAACGTCAGCATCTGCTGTATTGATCCAGAACTGGTAGAATTTGTATGGGCTTGTTTTCTTAGGATCTAACCAAACCGCACCGCCTTCTGTCTTACCGAATTTAGTTCCATCAGATTTAGTAATTAATGGTACAGTCATACCAAATACTTGTTTCTGATTGAAACGACGGGTTAAATCGATACCTGAAGTGATATTACCCCACTGATCAGAGCCACCGATTTGTAATTCAACACCTAAATGCGTATTTAATGACGCAAAGTCATAAGCTTGTAATAGGTTATAGGCGAATTCAGTAAAAGAGATACCCACGTCGTCACGGTTTAAACGTTGTTTAACCGCTTCTTTGTTGATCATTTGGTTCACAGAGAAGTGTTTACCGATATCACGCAGGAATGTCAGCACATCCATTTGACCAAACCAGTCATAGTTGTTTGCTAATTCCGCACTGTTTTCACCACTGTTGAAATCTAAGAAAGGTGACACTTGTTTACGAATTTTTTCTACCCATTCGTGAACAGTATCTTGGGTATTCAGTTTGCGCTCAGTGGCTTTAAAACTAGGATCACCAATTAGACCCGTTGCACCACCCACCAACGCCACAGGCTTATGCCCGGCTAGTTGGAATCGTTTTAAACACAGCAAAGGAACCAAATGCCCCAAGTGCAGGCTATCAGCGGTAGGATCGAAGCCACAATAGAGAGCGATAGGACCTTGCTCCAAACGCTCTACTAAAGCTGCCTCATCCGTGACCTGAGCGATTAGCCCACGCTCCTGCAATTGTGTGATTAGGTTCTTGCTAGACATCAATGACTCCATCGGTTTATTGTTTTTTGTCTATTAAAATATAAGTGAAACACAAGTGGTATAGCATAAAGCGCCACTACATTAAGTACCAGTAGAAAAAGACTTTTTGAGGCAAATTTATTAACACAGCATTAAGGTGCTAATCGCTCAATGTCCCATCCTTGTGGTGATTTTTGGTAGATAAAGCGATCGTGTAGACGATTTTCTCGTCCTTGCCAAAATTCAACAGAATCAAATGTCACACGATATCCACCCCAGAAACTCGGTAATGGCACTTCTCCATTTTGGAATTTCTGTTTTAATTCCAGAAATTTACTTTCTAATACGCCTCTTGCGGAAATGCGAGAAGACTGTTGAGAAGCCCACGCTGCAATTTGACTATCTTTAGGACGACTATGAAAATATTTAATCACTTCGAGTGAAGAGAGCCTCTCTGCTTTACCTAAAAAGCAAACTTGTCTTTCCAAGGGATACCAAGGAAACAACAGACTGATTTTTTGATTATGCTCTAAATGACTGGCTTTGCGGCTACCCAAATTGGTATAGAACACGAGCCCTTTTTCATCAAAGTGTTTTAATAACACGATACGTTGATAGGGTTGTCCATTTTCATCAACTGTGGCGACACACATGGCAGTAGGATCGCTTAAACGTGCTTCACAAGCCTGTTTTAGCCACTTTTCGAACAAGACTAATGGCTCTTCTGTTAATTCATGACGTCGTAATCCGCCTTTCATATATTCACGGCGTAAATCTGCAACATCAATAAAATCAAGTTCTGTCATTTTTCACTCTCTCTTTTGAGAAACTGCGTTCAGCATATCACGCTTAACGAGGATTTGTAGGGTAAATCGCCCCTAAAACGGTTTCTCTTGATGCCCCTGTTACAGAAGGCAAATTCCCTGATTCATTTGCGATAGTTCGAGCGGCTAACCAAGCAAATGCCAACGCTTCCATATCATCGCCACTTAAACCATATTTATCCGTTGTTGCGACTTCTGTACCTGGTAATAATGAAGCTAAACGATGCATAATTTGCCCATTTCTCGCCCCACCACCACAAACGAGTAAACGTTCACATCCACCGTTTAATTGGATCTGTTGCACAATACTTATCGCGGTTAATTCAACTAAAGTGGCTTGTACATCTTCAGGAAAAACATTCGGTACTCTTGCTAAATGGTAATTTAGCCATTGTGTATTAAAATATTCTCGCCCTGTACTTTTAGGTGCTGAACGCGAAAAATAAGGATCTGAAAGCATATCTTTCAATAAAGTTGCGTTTACAGTGCCAGTAGCAGCCCATTTACCATTATCATCATAGGGTGTTTGGTTATGGATCCAATTCCAGCTATCTAATAGCATATTTCCGGGTCCTGTATCGTAGCCTTTGACTGCAATACCAGGTAATAACAATGAGATATTGGCAATACCACCAATATTTAAAATAACACGTTTTTCAACAGAGTGTCCTAACACGGCAAGATGAAAAGCGGGTACTAAAGGTGCACCTTGTCCGCCATAAGCAATATCTCTGCGACGAAAATCACCAACTGTCGTAATTCCTGTTAGTGCAGCAACACGGTTGTTGTCACCAATTTGCATAGTAAATGGCATATCACTTTCTGGCTCATGCCAAACGGTTTGTCCATGACATCCTATCGCCGTAATATCACTCGCGCTAAGTTTTACTTTTGCGAGTAACTCTATAATTGCTTGCGCATAAAGTTCGCCCAGTTGGGCATCTAATAGGCCGATTTCATGCAAGGTAGTAGGTTGTCCTTGGCAAACAGCTAAAATTCGTTGGCGTAGTTTTTGTGGATAAGGCAGAAAGTGATTTTCTTGTTGTGCTACGAACTTATTATTGATTGCAGCTAATACAACATCAACACCATCTAAGCTTGTGCCAGACATCACGCCAATGTACCGCCCTGCTATCATGTTCTTTTCCTTATAATCAAGATGATGCAAATTTTTAACATATAATGTTATATTCTCTCTTTTCAGAAATCTCTTCTGTTTTTACGATCGGCCTTTACTATATAGTAAGCTATATATTATTAAAATCAGTGTCGACATACGCAAAAAACGAGCTATAACTGATACTAGATAACATTGGTATAATCTGAATAATTTACCTCAGATTTTCTTTAGGAGTGACTATGTTTAAGCATTTACTTATTGGTCTTTTTACAATGACTGTACTTACTGGTTGTGTGAATACAAATTCACTATCTGGTGACACTTATACCGCAAGCCAAGCAAAACAAGCTCAAAATATTACTTATGGTACAGTGGTTTCTGTGCGTGCAGTAAATATTCAAGCGGGTAGCGATGAGAATATTTTAGGCGCTATCGGTGGTGCCGTTCTTGGTGGTATGCTAGGTAACACTGTGGGGGGTGGTACAGGTCGTAATCTTGCAACAGCCGCGGGTGCAATAGCAGGTGGTATGGCAGGACAACAAGCACAAGGCGCTTTAAATACCACTAAGGGTGTTCAAATTGAAGTTCGTTTAGATAGTGGTAGAACTGTCGCTATCGTTCAAAAAGCAGATAATACTGTTTATAGCCAAGGTCAACGTGTTGCAGTTATTGGCAACGGAAATAACTTAACTGTTTCTCCTCGCTAATGAACAACAAAAAACAGGCAACATTAAAGTTGCCTGTTTTATTTTATGACTCAATAATAAGTAACCTAAAGAGAGAACGAATATATAATCTAGTTATGACAATTAGGATTATATAATGATTTTTGTTATATACTCGTCATATTTCAAATTTCAGTATTGTTGACATCGTTTACTCGCACCAGTGACATATTTTATATATCCCTAGTGACTCATTCACTTGTTATCTAGCTGAACATCAAATTATTTAGAGTATAGTTATCATCATGTCATTAATCTTATTTAAATAGAATATATATTAAATTTGAAATTATTAGTCATTTAACCTATTTATATTTTTTTCTAATTTTTGGATTGTACCTATTAGCCTTTCGATTTCGTCTAGTTGGATACCACCTAATATTTCTCGTCTCGTTTTTTCTATAACAGTATAAACCTCATTAATAAAAGGCTCAGATTCTTTTGTTAATTTTATACGTTTTGCTCTACGATCATTTGCACATGTATGCCGACATATCAGCTTTTTTTCTTCCAGTTGATCTAAGGTTCTCACTAAAGACGGTTGCTCGATCCCTATTGCTTTTGCCAATTGGATTTGTGACTGCTCTGGAGGTAATTGGCTGATATTGTACAAAGTAACCCAGTGGGTTTGGGTTAATTTTAATGGTTTGAGACGATGATCAATTAAAGCACGCCACAATCGAACTAAACGCGCTAAATCAGCTCCTAATGTTGATTCCACTTATCTCTCCTTAATTAGCATTTTCAGTCAACTTATTACAAAGTTTAGATATTCATTTTTAATACAATATTTACCTATTCTTTTTAATTAAAACATTACCTTTAATAACTAATATAGTTATAACCCTATTTATTAGATAAGTAATTATTTTCCAGATATAATTAAAGCTTTTCTTTCTAGCAAAGAAAGTTCATAAAGAATAACCTTGTTATAAAAACTAATCTATATTTTTTTACATAATAATTATTATTATTTTAAATCCAACACTAAAACCAAGAAAAAAACCATTCTTATCAATTGATTGCAAATAAAAATAGAGCAACAACACTTTAAAGTTATAACTTTATATTAATAAAGAAAAAATAATAAACCACATAACTACAATAAATAACAATAATGAATTAAAAAGATAGTTAATTATTATTTTAATATTAAAAAATAAGTAGCACATTTAAAATAAATTGAGTTGATCATTTTCTCTTTCAATTGAAGAACCCAGTTTTTTTAATGTTCTTAAATAACGTTGCTGACAAAGTCGTAATATATTTCTTTTCTCTTGTTGACTCATTATTGACCAATTAAACCGCTCTTGGCGACTGCGATAGCACCCAACGCAATATCCTTGCGCATTCATTTCACAACGCCCAATACAAGGACTAGGAATATCAAAAAATTCTAATTGTTCTTGCATTTGATTTTCCCTCCCTATTGTTTGTTACAATAGAGTATAGTTAATAGAGATATTATCTGCACAACATGATTTATTGAACTGTTAAAGGCGTAGTAAAATTGAACTTTAGGGCTTTAACGCGTTATAGTACTCCGCCATCAGTTTAACTGTAGGGTTTAATCATTAGAAAAACACAAGAGGTTTATATGCGAGTACTTCATACCATGATCCGTGTGGGCGATTTACAACGTTCTATCGACTTTTATACCAAGGTTTTAGGTATGCAACTTCTACGCACTAGCGAGAATGAGGAATATAAATACTCGTTAGCTTTTGTTGGTTATGGTGATGAAAGCACTGGTGCGGTTATCGAATTAACCTATAACTGGGGTGTAAACAGCTACGAAATGGGAACCGCTTTTGGGCATGTGGCATTAGGTGTTGATGATGTTTCCGCAACCTGTGAAGCCATTCGCCAAGCTGGCGGTAATGTTACCCGTGATGCGGGTCCAGTAAAAGGTGGCTCAACAATTATTGCTTTTGTTGAAGATCCTGATGGATATAAAATCGAGCTCATCGAAAACAAAAGTGCAAGTCACGCTCTAGGTAACTAATATTTATTAAAACCAGAAAGATAACATGTGTATCTTTCTGGCCTTACTGATTATCAATTTCCGATATTCTATTTTTATCGGATAAGTACAACTTAATGCCTGATATAAATAATCCCAATAAGCTTTGTAACCGTTTTCGGGGTTACTACCCTGTTGTCATTGATGTTGAAACAGGTGGATTTAATGCGAAAACAGACGGTTTACTTGAAATCGCCGCCATTACACTAAAAATGGATGAGCAAGGTTGGCTAAAACCTGATAACACATTACATTTTCATGTTGAACCCTTTGAAGGGGCTAATTTAGAGCCAGCAGCCTTAGAGTTTACAGGTATTGATCCAACTAATCCTTTACGTGGCGCAGTCAGTGAATATGAAGCCTTTCATGCCATTTTTAAAATGGTACGTAAAGGAATGAAGGATGCAGATTGTAATCGCGCTATTATTGTCGCTCATAATGCAAATTTTGATCACAGCTTTGTGATGGCTGCTGCTGAGCGTGCTGGATTAAAACGTAATCCTTTTCACCCTTTTGCCACCTTTGATACAGCGGCTTTAAGTGGATTGGTATTAGGGCAGACAATTTTGGCTAAAGCCTGCATCACTGCTGGCATTCCCTTTGATAGCAAATTAGCGCACGGTGCATTATACGATACTAATCGCACATCATTACTTTTTTGTGAATTAGTTAACCGTTGGAAAAAGCTTGGTGGATGGCCATTGCCTACACCTTGAAACTATGATTTCGCTGATACATTTATGAATAACAGAAAAAAGCCCGTTCATCATTGAACGGGCTTTTTTATCGAAGATCTCATTATTTTATGCGTTTCAATACCGACACAATAAAAATTAATTACTGTGCTTCTTCTTCACCACGGTATTTATCAGCAGTCTCTTTTAATAACTTCTGTAATTCACCGCGCTGATACATTTCTAAAATAATGTCACATCCACCGACTAATTCACCATCTACCCATAATTGTGGGAAGGTTGGCCAGTGTGCATATTTTGGTAGCTCTGCACGAATATCTGGGTTTTGCAAGATATCAACATACGCAAAACGCTCACCACAAGCAGAAATAGCTTGAACTGCCTGAGCAGAAAAACCACAACTTGGTAATTTTGGTGAACCTTTCATGTATAAAATAATTGGGTTTTCATTGATCTGGCGTTCAATTTTTTCAATAGTCGTCATTTGTAAGTCCTTACAGCCTTTTATATTCGATATGCTTTATAGGGGAAAACATGAAAGAAGAATACCACTTTATATTAGAAACCTCTATATAAGTTTAGTTCTCGATATAAAACAATAAGTTGGTATTAATCTATGAGATTATTGATGAGAAAAAACACAATAAAGCATAAAAAATAAATCAATACGTTACCGATGGTTATGAGTGTGTTTTATCCTATTAGCTCCCCTTTTATTTTTGCAGTTTTTCCTTTCTTAATTTTAAGAGCATTTTTTCTTCACTTGATTTTAAAGTATATGAAGCACTGCTTTATTATTAAATGAAATAACAACGGCTTTAGTTTTACATCAAAATCAATATATTAAATTTCATAATCTATACATTAAGATAAAACGCTACTTTATTAAAAGGATATAATGTATATAAATAAATTTGTTATAAACCTTGATGAGTATTAACTATGGATATGATTTTGCTGTTTCTTTTAGTGGGATGTATCACTGGCTTTTTTGCTGGACTACTTGGCATAGGAGGCGGTGCAATCATTGTTCCGGTAGTTATGTATGTAGTGAGTCAACAAGCTATCCCAACAGATATGGTGATGAAAATTGCCTTATCTACCTCGTTCTCTGTCATTATATTTTCCACAGCATCTTCAGCGTATTCCCATAACAAACATAAAGCCATTTTATGGCAGCAATTTCCTCTATTATCCATCGGCACTATCATTGGTATGCTTGTTGGGACATTTTTGGTACAAAAAATGTCAAACACGATATTGCAAATCGTGTTCTGTATTTTCATGGTATATACCATCTATGGATTATTAACTAAAAAGAAAGAAGCAGAACGCATAGAAAACGTGAAAGATCCTGTTGTTTCAAAACCAGCGTTAACCAGTGGTGGCTCTTTAATTGGCTTTATATCCAGCTTTATCGGTATTGCTGGTGGGACTATCACCATTCCTCTTTTAAGTCATTGGGGATTTAATACACGCAAATGTATTGCAACCTCTTCAATGATTGGTGTCATCATCGCTTCCATAGGCACAATCATGGGTATTATCTATGGTTGGAATCAAACAAATATTGATGACTATTATTTAGGCTTTGTTTACTTACCTGCCTTTATTGGAATAAGCATTACCAGCATTCTCTTCGCCCCTGTCGGTGTAAAAGTTGCTTATCGCCTACCTATTCCAAGAGTTCGCCAAATATTTGCATTATTCCTATTCTTAGTCGTAGTGAAAATGATGTATACACTGATGATAGAGTAAGCAAAAAATGCAACAATCAGAGGATATAGGCTCTGAACAAAGTCAATATTTTACTGCTTTACGAGTTACTCTGTGGGATATACTCTTATGAGTATAATTAATCTATATGGCTTATAACTATAGATAAAAGATATTTAGCTGTTATTTCAGCAGATTTTTGTTAAAATAATTAGCAAAATAGTAACAACTTAGTGATTCATTTGCCTCATTCTATCAATTCAAATGATTTTGATGGAATGATTTCAGGCACAAAACCCGAAATAGATAGTTTAAAGGAGTACGCAATGTCTTTCGAATTACCAAAATTACCTTATGCGTTAGATGCTCTTGAGCCACACATCTCTAAAGAAACTTTAGAATATCACTACGGCAAACACCACCAAACCTACGTAACCAATTTAAATAACCTGGTTAAAGGTACTGATTTAGAAAGCAAATCCTTAGAAGAAATCATCAAATCTACTGATGGTGGTATCTTTAACAATGCAGCTCAAGTATGGAACCACACTTTCTACTGGAACTGCTTAGCACCAAACGCAGGCGGCGCACCAACAGGTAAAGTTGCTGATGCTATCAACAAAGCATTCGGCTCTTTTGAAGAGTTCAAAAAGCAATTTAATGATGCGGCAGCTAAAAACTTCGGTTCAGGTTGGACTTGGTTAGTTAAAAAAGCAGACGGTTCAGTTGCAATTGTTAACACGTCTAATGCTGCTACTCCAGTTTCAGGCGCAGACAAACCTCTGTTAACAGTAGACGTATGGGAACATGCTTACTACATCGACTACCGTAATGCGCGCGTTAAATATTTAGAAGAGTTCTGGGCACTGGTTAACTGGTCATTTGTTGAAGCTAACCTTGCTTAATTGAGCTTGATAATCAAAGGTGAGTGATTGAGATTCATTTTTGGTGACAAAATAACAAAGGGCCTTGAGCCCTTTGTTATATTCAGATATTCGATAATTTATTATTTAAATTGATCGGATATTCTATAAAGCAGTGATTAGAACAACATAGTCGAAAATAAAACAATCATAACAAGCGCTGCTACTGCTGTACTCAAACCAAATTTCAGATCCGTATCCATCTATTTCTCCCTCAAAATGATTATAATACACTTTTTTAACCATAACCTTGTCATGGTTAATTATTATCACATATCAAAATTTGCTAAAATAGCGACTAGTGCACAATTTATAACATTGATTAATACTTTCACTTTTGAGCTAGATCATACAAAATTCACAGCTAATCGCTAAATTATTGCCAGTGTTTGCCCTATGTATGACTATACTGGCAGTTAAACCATAAAATTAGATAAAAGAGACCAATGAAGGTCAGGAGTTTTCCACACCATGGCAACAATAAAAGACGTGGCAAAACGCGCAGGCGTATCAACCACGACTGTTTCTCATGTGATCAACAAAACACGTTTTGTTGCTGAGAACACACGGGCAGCAGTTTGGGCCGCTATAAAAGAATTAAATTATTCGCCTAGTGCCGTTGCGCGTAGTTTAAAAGTCAATCACACCAAATCTATTGGCCTGTTAGCCACGTCCAGTGAAGCTCCTTACTTTGCTGAAGTGATTGAAGCTGTTGAAAATAGTTGTTATAGCAAAGGCTACACACTGATTTTATGTAATTCACATAATAACCTCGATAAACAAAAAGCCTATTTAGCGATGCTGGCACAAAAACGTGTTGATGGGTTATTAGTCATGTGTTCTGAATACCCCGATCACCTTCTGTCACTGTTAGAAGGCTATCGTAATATTCCAATGGTTGTCATGGATTGGGGTAAGGCGCGTGGTGACTTTACCGATACGATTATCGATAATGCTTTTCATGGTGGTTATATTGCGGGTCGTTACCTTATTGAACGTGGTCATCGTGATATTGGTATTATCCCTGGTCCATTAGAACGTAATACCGGTGGTGGTCGCTTACAAGGTTTCTTAAAAGCCATGGAAGAAGCAAAAATCACAGTAAAAGATGAGTGGATTGTACAAGGCGACTTTGAGCCAGAATCTGGTTATAAAGCCATGTATCAGATGTTAAATCAAAAACATCGCCCTACTGCTGTTTTTTGTGGTGGTGATGTGATGGCAATGGGCGCAATTTGTGCCGCTGATGAGCTAGGTTTACGTGTTCCTTTCGATATTTCCATTGTGGGTTACGACAATATTCGTAATGCGCGTTATTTTACGCCAGCATTAACCACAGTCCACCAGCCAAAAGAGCGTTTAGGTCAAATGGCTTTGTCAATGTTGCTTGATCGCATCGTCAATAAACGCGAAGACGCCCAAACAATCGAAGTTCATCCACGATTAGTTGAGCGCCGTTCAGTTGCTGACGGTCCTTTTATTGACTACCGTCGTTAATTCAGATTTATTCGGCTATCTGATTTCTAGCGAAGCCATTCCTCATTTAAGGTTTGGCTATCTCCAAGATAATCTAACAACCATGTCAAAGCGGGTGATTCACTTTTATCGACCCACGTCAGGCAGCATGGGCTGTCTGGCAATGGTTGTGCCAGTTGTAAAGTAACCAGCTTACCTTGTTCAATTAAAGGTTCAGCACGATGCCAAGGCACCATTCCTACGCATAATCCCGCTAACAAACATTCAAGCCCCATATCCCATGTCGGAACAACCATTCTACGCTGATTATTTAGCGCCCAAGTGTCACGCTTTGGTAAACTGCGTGAAGTATCTTCTAAGCATAAACTTGGATAAGGTCGCATCTCATCATCCGTTAATGGATGTTGTGCTTTCGCTAAAGGGTGATCAACATGACAAACACAGCGCCAAGGCATAAATCCCATATCTCTAAAACTATAACGTTCACCAATTGGTGAGGCTCTTGTTGCACCAATCGCTAAATCAACACGACCATTAACTAAGGAGTCCCATACGCCATTGAACACTTCAGGGTAGACATACAGCTCAATATCAGGAAAATGGCGGTAGAAATCGAGAATAAGTTGTTGTGTTCTTTCAGGTTTAACAATGCCATCAACTGCTATACTAAATTGACCACGCCACCCATTAGAAACTTGTTGACAAAGATGTCTAGTGTCATTCATTTTTTTGATAACAGATCGTGCTTCTTTGATGAAAATTTTACCTGCATCGGTTAATTCTACATCACGGTGACGGCGCTCAAACAAAGGAACGGCAAGCCATTCCTCTAATTGCCGAACAGTGTAACTAACGGCGGATGGCACTCTGTGCAATTCTTGAGCAGCGGAGCTAAAACTTCCTGTTCTTGCAACTGCATCAACAACTTCTAAAGAGTATTCTGACCACATAGAGTTTATTCCTTTGAAAATTTTTCACAGCATTAACCAAATATTCCCGTTTCACAAGTAAAATAAGTCTTAGTTACAATACATAAAATGTTCTACATCACATAGCATAGAAAATAAAATGAATTCTAAAACTTCCACACAATCAAAAACACCTATGAGCTTTATGGTGTACCTAGCGGGTTTGAGTATGCTAGGTTACTTAGCTATTGATATGTACTTACCTGCATTTGGTATGATGCAGCGTGAGCTCTCTATCAGCGAAGGTGCTATTAGTAATAGCTTAAGTATCTTTTTATTTGGCTTTGCTGTTGCTCAATTACTTTGGGGACCACTTTCTGACAAAGTCGGTCGTAAACCTATTCTACTTATTGGTTTAAGCCTTTTCTCTTTAGGCTGTCTTGGTATGCTGTGGGTTGAGAGTGCAACTGGCTTACTTGCTATGCGCTTCCTACAAGCTTTCGGCGTCTGCTCTGCGGCTGTTATTTGGCAAGCTCTTGTCATCGACCGTTTTGATGAATCTCGCGCTCAGCACGTTTTTGCTTTAATTATGCCACTGGTTGCATTATCACCAGCACTTGCGCCTTTAATCGGTGCATCATTATTAGATCACGGTGGCTGGCGTATGATTTTCATGGTGTTAATGGCTGTAACATTAGTTCTAATGTTACCGACATTAATGCTAAAAAACATTAAACAAAAATCAGTCACTGATGAAAACCAACCTACCGCTTCATTTACGACTTTACTAAAATCCCCTCTCTACACAGGTAACGTATTGGTTTACGCTTCTTGTAGTGCAGGTTTCTTTGCTTGGTTAGCTGGCTCACCAATCATTCTTGAAAAGATGGGCTACTCTCCACAGGATATCGGTTTAAGTTATATTCCACAAACTGTTGCATTTATGGTGGGTGGTTATGGCTGTCGTATTTTACTGTCAAAAATGGCAGGTAAAACGCTACTGCCACTGTTGTTAATTGGTTATGCTGTCAGTATGACTGCGTTATACCTTGTTGCTAAATTTACTGAGCCAACATTAACGACTATTTTAATTCCATTCTGTATTATGGCTGCAATGAATGGTGCATCTTATCCAATCGCAGTATCTAATGCTTTATCCGCTTACCCTGAAATTAGTGGTAAAGCAGCTGCGTTACAAAATGCACTTCAACTGGGTCTTTGTAGCTTAGCGAGTTTTATTGTGTCCGCATTTATCAGCCAACAACCGCTGATTAACACCACGGCAATTATGGCGTTAACAGCAATTCCAATGGCGGTTGGCTACTTTATTCAGCGCAATAAATCTGTTACCAAGCACACGGTTCAAACCGCAGAATAATCGCCCCCTTATTTTAAGAATTATCTTAAAAAGGCCATTTTATAAAAATGGCCTTTTTCTTTTCTAGAGAAAAACATTCTACGTCTCTATACTTACTCATACGCTGTAATAGCGTTTTATTTATTTTTCTTTCGGATTTTGAGACATTAAACAGATTATTTGCTGATTATGTCAGATTAGTTGTTTTATTAATTCTATTCGTTCAATTCATACTGAACACAATACCATTTTAATACTATCAATCTGTACACATCCTTTCTTAGCTTTATGTTTCAAAACCCGCTTAGTTTACGCGGAGAGTATATGAGTACATCTTGTGTAGAAGAAGGCCGAAAGACCTCCAACGATCCTTATAAAAAGATCGCAACAGAACTGTTAGCTCACGCTGATATTCGAGTTAATGGCTCAGAACCTTATGATATTCAGGTTCATAATCAAAATTTTTATAAAAGAGTATTACAGCAAGGCTCATTAGGTCTCGGCGAAAGTTATATGGATGGTTGGTGGGATTGTGAGCGACTAGATATATTCTTTCATAAAGTTTTACGTGCTGGTCTTGAAAATAAGCTTCCACAAAATCTACGTGATCTTTTCAAGATTGCAACAGCCCGCCTTTTTAATCTGCAAACACAAAAACGCGCATGGATGGTAGGTAAAGAGCATTACGATCTTGGTAATGATCTATTTACCGCCATGCTTGATCCTAATATGCAATATTCCTGTGGTTACTGGAAAAATGCAGATAATTTAGCCCAAGCCCAAGAGCATAAATTAGATTTAATTTGCCGAAAATTAGATTTAAAGCCAGGTATGACCTTATTAGATATTGGTTGTGGCTGGGGTGGACTAGCAGGCTACGCAGCCAAATACTTTGGCGTATCTGTTACGGGTGTCACTATTTCTGTTGAGCAACAAAAACTGGCACAAGCTCGATGCCAAGGACTTGATGTTAATATTATTCTAGAAGACTATCGTGATTTACATGAAAAATTTGATCGCATAGTTTCAGTGGGGATGTTCGAACACGTTGGGCCTAAAAATTATGCAACTTATTTTGATGTAGTTCGTCATAATTTAAAAGAAGATGGTCTGTTTTTATTGCACACCATTGGTTCTAACCGCGATAAAGTGAATGTAGATAGCTGGATAAGCAAATATATCTTTCCTAATGGGTGTTTACCGTCTATTCAAAAAATTGCTCATGCAATGGACAATAAATTTGTGATGGAAGATTGGCATAACTTTGGCGCTGATTACGATAAAACATTAATGGCATGGTATCAGCGTTTTTTAGCGTGTTGGCCAAGTATTGAATCTAACTACACACCGCGTTTTAAACGTATGTTTAGCTATTATCTTAATGCCTGTGCTGGCGCATTTCGTGCCAGAGATATTCAGTTATGGCAAATAGTGCTAAGCCCTAAAGGCCATATTGGCGGTTTACAGATCCCTCGTTAATTATTTTTTTCTAACAAGAGAAAAGCCAGTTTGATTGATAAACTGGCTTTTTCTTTGGTTCTCTTTAAGAACAACAACATTAATCATTAATTGTGTGAAGCTTGTTCTTCATTTTCAATTTGTTGTGTTGCGAATAAAGCTTGTTGCTGTGCTTGTTGTGCCATAACGCGCTCTACTGTATCGACAATCGCTTGAGTTTGAGGATCAAGCTCAATATTGACTTTATCACCAAGGCGCTTACGACCTAATGTCGTTCTATCTCGAGTTTCTGGAATTAAATGGACACAAAAACGGTTATTAACCACATCGCCCACAGTTAAGCTTATTCCATCAATACCAATAAAACCTTTGTGTAAAATATACTTCATTAATGCTTTATCAAAAATACGAAACCATATTTGTAGATTATTTTCTGAGGTAATAATTTTGGCAACTTCAGCCGTTGTTACAATATGACCAGACATCACATGCCCGCCAATTTCATCACCATACTTAGCCGCACGTTCAATATTTACTTCGGAGCCGACTTTTAATTCACCAAGGTTAGTTAAACGTAATGTCTCTTTCACCAAATCAAAGCTAATATGTGTACCTTCAATTTTAGTGACCGTTAAACAGCAACCATTATTTGCAACAGAAGCACCTGTTTCTAAATTGCCGACTAACTCGCTGGGTAATTCAATGATATGGGTACGAAAATCGCCTTTATCTTCGATAGCAATAACCCGCCCTTTTCCCTGAACAATACCTGTAAACATCTTACATCTCCTTGGATCGATAAACTGGTAAACTCAATTTAGGTTTATGCTATTAAGGATAACATAGCTCGTATTAATACAAAGGAACAATTATCGCATTTATTCCTTATCGATTATTGTCGTTAAATATAACGTAAAAACACCTAATAAATTATCAAAATTCTGTGCTTGAAAAGCTAAACTTCTTTCGTTGCTAATTAAACTTTTATCATTAGAATAGGCGGTCTTGAGGATCTCTTTACGTCATTTTAACAATACGACGTTTGTTCTCTTCCTTTCCTTTCGTTTTCTTATAATAAATAAAGGTGTATGCGTGCAGAAGTACATAAGAGAAGCGCGTAGCTTACTTGCTCTCGGTATCCCCGTTATCATCGCGCAATTTTCCCAGACAGCAATGGGTGTGGTTGATACTGTCATGGCGGGTGCTGTAAATGCCACAGAAATGTCGGCAGTGGCAGTAGGTACGTCTATTTGGTTACCAACGATTTTATTAGGCCAAGGCATATTAATGGCATTAACCCCAATCGTTGCACAATTAAATGGTTCAGGACAACGAAAACACATTGCTAATCGTACACAGCAAGGTTTTTGGCTCGCCACTTTCTTATCAATCATGGTAATTGCTATTCTTTATAACAGCCGTTTTATTATTGAAGCGCAACATGATATCGAACCGGAATTAGCCGAAAAGGCCATTGGATTTATTCACGCCATTATGTGGGGTGCGCCAGGTTGCCTTTACTATCAGGTACTAAGAAGCCAATGTGAGGGATTATCTAAAACAAAACCCGGCATGATAATTGGTTTTATTGGCTTATTAATTAATATCCCTGTTAACTATGCGTTTATTTACGGTAAATTTGGCGCACCACAATTAGGGGGTATTGGTTGCGGTGTTGCAACGGCCTCTGTTTTCTGGGCAATGTTCTTAATGATGCGTTATTACGTGCGACGAGCACCGACACAACGTGATGTTATGCCAAAGAAACGTTTAGTAAGTCCTGATTTCCACACGATAAAACGTATTACATTTTTAGGATTACCCGTTGGTTTAGCCTTATTCTTTGAAGTAACACTCTTTGCTGTTGTTGCATTATTAGTTTCACCTTTAGGCGTTACTGCGGTTGCTAGTCATCAAATAGCACTTAACTTTAGTTCCCTGATGTTTATGTTCCCTCTGTCATTGGGAATAGCGGCAACAATCCGTGTTGGTCATAACTTAGGACAACGCTCCACAGAACAAGCCCGCACTTCAGCCATTACAGCACTTGCTGTTGGGCTAATGTTGGCAAGTTGTACTGCGATTTTCTCTATCATCTTTAGAGAAAAAATCGCATTAATGTATAACGATGATATTGAAGTGGTGACATTAGCATCTCATCTTATGTTATTCGCTGCGCTTTATCAGTTATCAGATTCTGTGCAAGTTATTGGCTCAGGTGTATTAAGAGGTTATAAAGATACCCGCTCTATCTTCTTTATTACCTTTATTGCCTACTGGGTAATTGGATTGCCTTCTGGTTATATCTTAGGGCGTACTAATTACGTTGTTGAAGCGATGGGACCTGCTGGTTTCTGGATTGGCTTTATTCTAGGTTTAACTGCCTCAGCAATTATGATGGGTTCCCGTATTTGGTGGATCCAACGCCAATCTGATGAAGTGGTGTTATTACGCTCAGAGCGTTAAAGATAAACAGTTATTTAGGCAAGGGAATGACACAAATATCAACAAATAGCTTTAAATACGAGCAGTTGAATATAAATTTGTGTTTTTCCTCTTGCCAGAATCGAATCATCTCGTTAATATTCGTCCCCGTTGTCACCCAATAGATAATGCG